>NZ_JAQTPQ010000114.1 GCF_028712645.1 Flavobacterium sp.
AACGGTTCCCCATATCTACTAATGAAACGTTGATAGCTTCTCCAGCAGGAGAATTAAACACCAAACGAGCTGGATCTTCTTTTCCTCCAATTCCTAACGGATGCACTTCGCAAGATGGTTTTCCATCAGCGATTGATGGACAAATTTCAAGCATATGCGAACCTAAAACATACGATTTTTCAGGTGTAAAGTGATACGTATAATCTTCCATAAAAGAAGTTCCTCCTTCAAGACCAACATTCATTACTTTCAAAGCTCTTACCATTGCTGCGGTTTTCCAGTCGCCTTCGCCACCAAAACCATAACCATCTGCCATTAAACGTTGGGTTGCGATTCCTGGTAATTGTTTCCAAGCTCCAAGATTTTCGAAAGTATCTGTAAAGGCTCCAAAACCTCCTTCTTCAAGGAAAGCTCTTAATCCTAATTCAATTTTTGCTGCATCGGCTAACGAATGTCTTTTGGCTCCACCTTCTTTTAAATCGTCGGTTAAGCTATAAGAAGCTTCGTAAACTGCCAATAAATCATTCAATTGTTGGTCGGTAACTTTATCAATATGTTTGGTCACATCCGAAGAATCGAAACCATTTACTGAAACACCAAACCGAATTTGAGCTTCCACTTTATCGCCTTCGGTAACGGCTACTTCACGCATATTGTCACCAATACGAGCTACTTTTAAGTTTTGCAATTCATTCCAACCCAAAGCTACTCTTGTCCAGTTTCCTAATTTGCTTTGAACGCGTTCGTCTTCCCAGTGTCCAACAATTACTTTGCGTTTTTTGCGCATTCTTGACATTATGAAACCAAATTCTCTGTCTCCGTGAGCCGATTGATTTAAGTTCATAAAGTCCATATCGATGCTGCTCCAAGGAATTTCAGCATTGAATTGTGTGTGCAAATGACATAAAGGTTTGTTCAAAATGCTCAATCCTCCAATCCACATTTTGGCAGGAGAGAAAGTGTGCATCCAAGCTATAATTCCAATACAGTTTTTGTTGGTATTAGCTTCCAAACATACATCTAGGATTTGTGCTGGAGATTTTACTACATCTTTGTATACCAATTTTACTGGTATTTTTGAAGAGGCATCTAATCCGTTTGCAATTATTTGCGAATGTTCTGCCACTTTTCTTAGCGTTTCTTCACCGTATAATTCTTGGCTTCCTACTACAAACCAAATTTCTTTTTGTGCAATGTCTATCATTATAATATTTTGTTTAAATTGTTTAAAGTTTAAATTGTTTAAGGTTCCTTTAATTTAAACAACTTTAAACTAAAGAAACCTTAAGCTAAAATTTACTGACCGTAATACGAATCTTTTCCGTGTTTGCGTTCGTAATGTTTTTTGATTAGGGAATCTTTCAATCTTGGAGCATTTGGATTTATTAACAAAGTCAAATGAGCCATTTCAGCAACCACTTCCAGAACTTTACTGTTGTAAACTGCTTTTGCAGCATTTTTACCCCAAGTAAATGGTCCGTGATTTCCAATAAGAACCATTTCTACCTCTTCGTAAGAAAGGTCTTTTTCTTTGAAGCAATCCAAAATTTGAATTCCAGTATTGTGTTCGTAATTTCCTTCGATTAGCGCATCACTCATTGGAGCAGCACAAGGAATATCGGCTGTTAAATGATCGGCGTGAGTAGTTCCAAAAATTGGAATATCTCTTTGCGATTGTGCCCAAGCCACAGAATAAGTAGCGTGAGTATGAGCCACTCCACCAATATTGGGCCAGTTTTTGTATAAATAAGCGTGTGTTTTTGTGTCCGATGAAGGTCGTTTTGTTCCTTCGATGATGTTGTTGTCGAAGTCAACAATAACAATATCTTCGGGTTTCAAATCTTCGTAAGGAACACCGCTAGGTTTGATGGCAAAAACACCATTTTCTCTATCCACGGCACTTACATTTCCAAAAGTATAAACTACTAAATTCAGAGCATTCAGTTGCATATTGGCATCGTAGCATT
Organism: Flavobacterium sp.; assembly: GCF_028712645.1. Lineage (GTDB taxonomy): Bacteria > Bacteroidota > Bacteroidia > Flavobacteriales > Flavobacteriaceae > Flavobacterium. The sequence goes on from NZ_JAQTPQ010000114.1 coordinate 1,968, forward strand.
CTTGTTTTAAAGCTGTATATTTTGAACTCATTCTACTGTGTTTATTTCGTTATACTTTCAATAAATAGAGCTAATTCAGAATAAGAATCCATCAATTCTTGATAGGCTTCTATTTTGTCTGATTCTGGGAAATATTCGCTTTCGAAATCGCTTCCCATTTTTTTGCTAGCTTCAATTACGTTGGGATAAATTCCCGCTGCAACTGCTGCATAAATCGCTGCTCCCAAGGCTGGTGCTTGATCCGAAGCGGCAACCTTGATTGGTTTGTTTAAAACATTTGCCAAAGTCTGCATAATAAATGGTGATTTTCTGGCCACGCCTCCAATACCGATTACGCTGTCAATACGAACGCCTTCTTCTTCAAATCTGTCCACGATTTTCTTGGATCCAAAACAGATTGAATTGATCAAGGCCTTGAAAAGATGAGGTGCTTTTGTTCCTAACGAAATATTAGAAATGGCGCTTTTCAAACCTTGATTAGCATCTGGAGTTCGTCGCCCGTTCACCCAATCCAAAGCAGTTGGAATGCTTTTTGATAACGGAATAGCTTCTGCTTGTTGGGTCAAAGTTTTGATAAAATTAGACTCCACTTCAGCTTTTAATTGTGTTTTTTGTTCAGCAGATAATAGGGTAGAAGTATAAACTAAATTGTCTAAAGGCCAAGAAAGAGTGTCTTTAAACCAAGCTAGAACATCACCAAAAGCAGATTGTCCCGCTTCTAAACCAATGTAACCTGGAATTACAGAACCATCAACTTGTCCGCAAATTCCCTTAACGTTTTTTGTCCCAACAACTTCTTTTGCCGATACGATAATATCACAAGTTGAAGTTCCCATAACTCTTACTAAAGCATATTCGTCAATTTTCGCTCCGACTGCTCCAGAATGTGCATCGAAAGTTCCAACTGCAATTAGTGTGTCCGTAGAAAGTCCTAATTTAGTTGCCCATTCTTGGTTTAAGTTTCCAGCAACTACATCTGATGTATAAGTTTGGTCGTATAAATTTCCACGAAGTGTCGCCAAATAAGGATCTAGTTTTTCTAAAAATTCTACTGGAGGCAAACCGTTCCAGTCTTCGTGCCACATCGCTTTGTGTCCCGCTGCGCAACGACTTCTTTTGAAAGATTTTAAATCTTTGTTATCTATCAATAAATAAGTCATCAAATCGCAATGTTCCATCCAAGTGTGGGCTGCATTTTTTACCGCTTCGTCTTCACGAGCTACGTGCAAGATTTTGGCCCAAAACCATTCTGATGAATAAATTCCGCCTTCGTATTTAGTGAAATCTTCTCCGCCCCAAGTAACTGCCAATTCGTTGATTTCGTTGGCTTCATTTATGGCGGTGTGGTCTTTCCACAAAACCATCATTGCATTCGGATTGTGTTCAAAACCTTTTGTCAAAGCTAGTGGGGTTCCATCTGCTGTCACTGGAATTGGAGAGGAACCTGTAGTGTCGATACAGATACTTTTTATTTGCGAAGGAGCAACTTTTGAAGCGGCAACCACAGCTTTTATGGTAGATTCCAAGCCTTCGATATGATCCAAAGGGTGTTGACGAAATTGATTTATTGATGCGTTACAATATTCTTTATTTCCCCATCTTTTATAATGACAAACATCCGAAGCCAACTCTTGACCATTTTCTGTGTCAATCAAAACGGCACGAACTGAGTCTGAGCCGTAATCTAATCCTATAACGTAATTTTTCATTCTAAAATCTTTAAATTGTAAAGACAAATATACTATAAATAATTTTAAGTGTATAAAAAACACTTAATTTAATTTGGGTTTTTATAATAAAAATAACTACTTATTTACCCTCTAACATTATCACAGAAAAAGGAGGAATTATAATTGTTAGTTTGTCTTTCTTTACATTAAATCCTTTAAAAACTATTGGTTGAATTTTTGTTGGATTATCAAATGAATTGAAATCTTGTAGTTTTGGAGAAGTCAATATATTTCCTGAAACATTTTTGATTCCAAGTTCTTTTATATCTATTTCTACCTTATTTTCTTTTTTAGCATCAACATTTACTAATGAAATATGAACTAATCCATTTTTATCTTTTGAAGCCGAAGCTAATAAAGCTGGAAGAGTTTCGCCATTATAAGTATATAAAGGAGAATCAAATGTTAATGGCAATAATTTAGCCTCTTGATGCACATTATACATTTTCATCACATAATAGGTAGGTGTCAAAATCATTTTAGCATTATCCGTCAGGATAACAGCTTGCAGAACATTAACACATTGTGCTAGATTTGCCATTCGCACCCTTTCGGCGTGATTGTTAAATATATTAAGTGTTGCTCCAGCTAAAACAGCATCTCTCATAGTATTTTGTTGGAATAAAAATCCAGGATTAGACCCTTTTTCTACATCATACCAACCTCCCCATTCGTCAACCACTAAATCAATTTTTTTCTCTGGATCATATCTATCCATAATGGCAGAATGTTTAGTAACAAGTTCTTCCATTTTTAAAGCCTCTCTCATCGTGGCAAAATATTGTCCTTCGGTAAAATCTACTGCATCCCCTTTTTGGTTCCAATCAATTACGGAATAATGATGTAAAGCAACTCCTCCTAACATTTGATTGGGGATGTTTTTCATTAAGGTTTCAGTCCAATTATAATCATCGCTACTTGCACCAGAAGCAATTTTAGTAATGTTTCCTGATAAAAATGTTGAGTATTTACGGTATTCATCAGCATAATACTCAGCTTTCATATTACCGCCACAACCCCAGGCTTCGTTACCAATTCCCCAGAATTTCACTTTCCAAGGTTCGTTTCTTCCGTTTTTCTTCCGTAAATCACTCATTGGGCTTTTGCTTGCAAAGTTGGCATATTGAACCCAATCAGCCATTTCCTGAACGGTGCCACTTCCTATATTTCCTGACAAATAAGGTTCAGCTCCAAGCAATTCGCACATATTTAAAAAATCGTGTGTGCCAAAACTATTATCTTCGGTAACACCGCCCCACCATTGATTTACTATTGTTGGTCTGTTTTCTTTTGAACCAATTCCGTCTTTCCAATGGTAGGTATCAGCAAAGCATCCACCTGGCCAGCGAAGATTTGGTATTTTTAAAGCTTTTAAAGCGGCAACAACATCATTTCGAACCCCATTTGTATTGGGTATTTTTGAAGTATCTCCTACAAAAAAACCACCATAAATTGATCTCCCTAAATGTTCGGCAAAATGACCATAGATGTTTTTATTAATAGTGGGTGCGTTTACATTACTTTTTATAGAAAGTATTGTAGTTTCTTTTTGCGCAAAAATAATTTGATTGCAAAAAGTAAGAAGTAATAATAGTAAGGCTGATTTTTTCATTTAAAAATAATTTTACAAGTGTGTATTTAACATTTGTAAATTTAGCAAAAAAAGAGAGAGAAAAATAAATATACTAAAAAAAATATGTGCAAAATTTTTAATCACATCTATATTAGAATTTAAATATTGAATTAAAATTATGATAATTAGAAAAAATATTTATTTATAAAGCCATATGTCGAGTTTTACAACGTTATTGATGCGAATAGTAACTCTTTTAATTTTTTTAAGTGTAATAGATACATTAATTATGAAACCTTTACGGAAGTTTATATATTTACAATAAAAACAAGAAGTATGTTAAATAGTTATAGCGCAGCAGACAAAGTATTATTAGCTGTGGATTGCATCATTTTCGGATTTGACAATGAAGATTTAAAGATACTTTTAGTAAAAAGGGACTTTGAACCTGAAAAAGGAAAATGGTCATTGATGGGCGGTTTCTTAAAACAAGACGAGATTCTAGATAATGCAGCTATAAGAGTTCTTAATAAATATACAGGTTTCCAAGATATATATATGGAACAGTTATATACTTTTAGCGAAATTGATCGGGATCCAGTTGAAAGAACCATTTCTGTTGCTTATTATGCTTTAATTAATGTCGGAAATCATAATGAAGAATTAATTCAGAATTTTAATGCCGAATGGTTTAGCGTTTCAAAGGCACCTAAGTTAATTTTTGACCATAATAAAATGTTAGCCCATGCCATCAGAAGATTGCAATACAGAACCTCCATTAAACCTATTGGATTTGAACTTTTGCCTGAAAAATTCACGATGCGTCAACTTCAAAAATTATATGAAGCCATTTTGAGTAAAGAACTTGATAAGAGAAATTTTATTAGCAAGATTAATTCTTTAGACATTCTTATAAAATTGGACGAAAAAGATATGATGTCCTCCAGAAAAGGGTCTTACCTCTATATGTTTGACAAAGAAAAATATGAAGAAAAATTATTGAATGATTTTATTTTAAACTTATAAGATTCAAAATTTTATTCTTTAAATTAATTTCAAAATTAGAACTAAGTAACGAGAAAGATATAATGTCGCAATTATTAAAAAGAGTTTTTGTCACAGATTAGAAGGATTAAAAATATTTTTAAGCTAATTAACGAATTAATCTGTGCTAATCTGTGACCCGAGCGATAGCGAACAGGCGTAGCAAATCTGTGGCAAAGGAATTCATTAAAATACGACATTAAATTTTAGCTATTACTTAATCCATAATAAAAATGCGTCTCGGTTATGAGACGCATTTTTTACAAAATAATAAAATTTATTTATTGGCATTCTGACTAGGGACAAAATTTAGAAATGTTTTGAAACCCTCGCTATATCTATCAATATCGACCCTATAATAAAACGCTCCTTTTTTCGAGTTTAGTTTGTCTTTTTCTTTTAATTTCAATAACAATTTAGTCGATAATAACTTTCGGTTAAAATTTCCTTTGTCTAATTCTGTATTATAAACAGCTTCATAAAGACTTTGCAATTGTGGCATTGTGAATTTATCAGGTAATAACTCAAATAATAATGGATGAAGTGCCGCCTTGTATCTCAATTTTTCTTTAGCCAATTCTACAATTTTTGTATGATCGAAAATTAATTCAGGGAATTGATTTATAGAAAACCAAGCAGGGTGATAATCCTCGTTAATTTGCTGTTTATACTTTTGAATGTCAATAAGCGCAAAATAAGCAATTGAGATTGTTCTTTCAACGGTATCTCTATCTGGTTCCGAAAAACCGTACAATTGTTCCATATACAAACCATCTAGACCTGTAAGATCTTTTAAAACTCTAACCGCCGCATCTTCTGAGCTTTCATTTTCTCCGATAAATCCACCAACTAAACTCCATTGCCCTTTAAAAGGTTCAAAACTTCTTTTAATAACCAACAATTTTAATTCTTGTCCATCATATCCAAAAATGATACAGTCGACAGCAAATAAAAATCGTTTTTGTTCTGAGTATTGATTCATAAGGATAAAAAGGTGTATTCTGATAGAAACGAACTGCGCTTTTAAATAATAGTTTTTACCAAAATTTAGCGTATAAAGCAAAAATAACTAATAAAGTAATTACTATCATTACTGTAGTTTGAGGTTTTATCTTAAACATTTCAGTATCTAATTCAAAAGCTTTTGGATTTACTTTTGGTCCAGCAAAACTTACTGCAATCATAAGAAGCATTGTAAATAAGAAGGACAATCCCATACAAATATGAAACGGTATTTCGAATACTTGAATTCCATCTATAATTTTTCCAGTAGGCCAAGCCGTGTACAATAAAGTTTCGTTTCCGAATAAAGCAGGAGCAAATTCATTAAATAAAACAGACAACAAGAAACCTGAAATAACACCCACTATAGCAGCCGTTCCAGTAGTTCTTTTCCAGAACATCCCTAGAATAAACATTGCAAATACTCCTGGACTTATAAAACCTGTGTATTTTTGTATATATGTAAATCCACCTACACCACCTATACCAAGTAAATCATTCCATGTAAACATTACAGCAAGAAGCATCGCAGCAAAAACAGCATATCTTCCAATATTTACCTGACTTTTGTCAGTAGCTTCTTTTTGAATGTATTTTTTGTGAACGTCCAAGGTATAAATTGTAGAAATACTATTTACTTTTCCTGCCAATGAAGCTACAATAGCTGCAGTTAATGCTGCAACAGATAGCCCTTTTAAACCTGTAGGTAAGAACGTTAATATAGCTGAATAGGCTCCATCTTTTCCTCCAACTAGTTGTGGTAAATGTCCATTTTCGTATAAAACAAAAGCTGCAATACCTGGTAACATTACAATTAATGGCATTAATAATTTTAAAAATCCTGCAAATAAAATTCCTGTTCTGGCAGTCTGCAAATCAGCACCCAAAGCTCTTTGAGTGATATATTGGTTGCAACCCCAGTAGTTCAAATTGATAATCCAGATACCTGCCAAATAGGACATTAAGCCTGGAAAAGTTAGATACTTATTGATTTCCAATTGAGAAGATGTGGCTGTAGGTCTTGGAATAATCATTTTGAAATGCTCTGGTGCTTTTTCCATTAAAACTTTGAATCCAGCGATTGCATTTTCTCCAACACCAAAATATTGTCCAACAGTAGTTAATGCTATATAGGTAGTTACTAAACCGCCAATTATTAAAACCGCCACCTGAACTACGTCAGTGTAAGCAACAACTTTCATCCCTCCCAAAGAAATAAGCAAGGCAAAAACTGCCAAACCTATCATAATAACGTGAAGATATTCTCCCCCTGCTAAACCATTAATAGCAACAGCACCTAGATATAAAATAGATGTCAAGTTAACAAAAACATATAAAAAGAGCCAAAAAACAGCCATAATCAAAGCGGTAGATTCATTATATCTTGTTTTTAAAAACTGAGGCATTGTATAAATCTTATTTTTTAAATAAACAGGAATAAACCAAATAGCTATAATTATCAAGGCTATTGCGGCTATCCATTCGTAGGCGGCTACTGCAATTCCTAAAAAAAATCCTTCACCACTCATTCCGATAAATTGTTCAGCTGAAATATTAGATGCAATCAAGGAAGCACCAATTGCCCACCAAGTTAAGGATCCTTCAGCCAAAAAATAGGCTTTAGCATCGTGTTCATTCTTTTCTCGTTTTCTATAAACAGTATATCCATAAACGGATACCGCAATAAAATAGATAATAAATACTGCGTAATCGGCAAAGGTAAGCTGTTTGCTCATAATCAATTGGTGTTTAAAATAATTAATGTTTTTAGGCTCTTTTTTGGATTATATTGCTAAAAATTCAAAAACAATAATAAATCTAATAGTATCACTATTCCCTTTATTTTGAATTTAAAAATCGAATTAACAATAGTAATAATTTTCAAATATATTATTATTTGTAAAATTGACAATTATTAAATTAAATTATTTCTTTTAGCAAAATCATTTAAATGAATAATCCATAATAAATGAATAATCATTGATTTTTTATCAACAAAATATTGAATATTCAATTTATTTTGCTAATTTTTTAGCTAAACTTAAAATCAAATATATTTAAAATATCATAAAACCACGAACAATGCGCTTTGAACGACAACTCTAATCAGGTAATTCTACCTTTTTCTAAAGAATTTACACTTCTTAAAATTACTAGTTAACCTATTTAAAGAAGAAGTATCCAAATGTTTAAACTTGACAAACTCCATCTTAATAACCAACTCGAATTTATTATAGTTACGATACCCATTTAAGGATTACTTATATTTTCAAATAACTCTTGTTTTCCATTTTGCAAAGAAAGCCCCCATTTTCTTGAGCAATTTTACACAAGGCATACAGATCTAATTTTCCTTCTTCAAATGCTTTCCCGATTCCGAAATCAAATGAACGGTAAAGTTGTTTTCCTATTTTTTTATAAAGAGAAGAGATAATAAATTTCTGAATTAGCAGATGAAGAAGTAAAAGAGATAGAAGAATATTTATTAATTGATTCTTGTCAATTGTTATTTTTGACTTTTATACAATATAACAAAGCCGCCTGTATGCATAATCTCCCGCAAAAAACCATCCAAAATCTATTATTCATTCTTTTTAAATAAATCCTTTAAAATCAACTATTTCACATACTATTGTAAAATTTATCTTAAATAAATAATTAATATTACGCATTTTATCATATTTTTAAGCACTTCATCGATAAAATAAATAATTAGTATTATGTTTGAAAACAAAATTATTATTTTTTAAAATTATTTTATACAGAGCTTAAATAAGTTTAGATTAAACCATTTTTCTATAAAAACGCAGCCATTATTCATTGCTTTTAGCCCCCAAAAACATGAAAAAGACTACTTATTATTCATTGAAAGAGTACAATATATTTGTATCCAAATCCCTAACCTTTTTCGGATTTTCACAAAATTCAATTTATACAAATCCAGCAAATAATCGCTCATCTACACTTGCTCTTACTTTCCCCACCGTTACTACAACTCTTATAGTTGAAAATCAGATTTCAGGAGGAAGTAATATTGGAATTAGTTTTACTTCAACAATTCAAAATCTACAGGTTGAATACAAAGTTGGAAAAGTGACTTTGCTCAATAGTATTGGTCAAACTTTTGGCACTTTGAAAATTAAAAATCAAGAACAACAAAATATTCGATAAAAAATACAACAACTAAAAAACCAATTTTCAAAACTTATCTCTAACCTAATAATTCATAATTTATGAAACAAATTACTCAAATGTTTAAAAAATCAATTCCTTTCTTAAGTTTTATGATATTACTCCTAATGGCTAATTCTAGTTATTCACAAGTATTAGAGGTAAGAGGAAATAATGTTGTGATCCCCGATGGTACAACAGCAACATCAACAACTAATTTTACTGACTTTGGTACCGTCCCAAGTGGAAATAATTTTTCAAGGTCTTTTGTTTTAAAAAATACTGGGAGTTCTAGTTTAGTTTTTTCTGGTTCAAAAGTCGCACTTTCAAACACAACTGATTTTTCAATTACTACTAATGTAATTGTAAGTTCTAATACACTGACTGCAAACACCTATTTAATAATCGAAATCAGTTATAATCCTACTGCCACATCTGGTTCACAAACATCTACTGTCACTATTAAGAGTAATAGTACTGGAGGTAGTACATCTACATATACTTTTAATATTATGGGTACTGCTTCCGCAGCCGTTATTTCAGATTTTACTCGAACAACATTAACTCCAACTTTCAGTTATCCTTATGCACTTATCTATGGACCTGACGATTATTTATGGC
>NZ_JAQTPQ010000115.1 GCF_028712645.1 Flavobacterium sp.
AAAAAATTTAGTACCTTCAATATTGCTATAAGTTCCGCTTTGTAGTGCAATTCCAGCTAGAGTGGTTCTGAAAAAGTAGGCGGTTGCTGGTGATCCACCACAAGAAAACTCAGGGATGGAAGTTGTTCTTGTACCTGAACTGGGAGCACCAGTATCTTCAAAGGTATCGCTCCAAAATTGAGTTTGCGCATTTCCTCCTATATAGGAGAAGCAAAGTAGTAATGTAAAAATTAATGTAAAGTTTTTTTTCATAATCTTAGGGGTTTAAAATTAAATTATTGTTTGTTAAAATAGTAATAAAATGCATTGCTTTTAGGTGTATAAATGAAATCTAAAATTTGACATAAGTTTTAATTTTATTGATTAATTAATGAGCAAGTAGGATTGGTAAAAATATTAAAAAAAGCATAAAAATACATAAACACCTACATTTTTTTAATAATTATATAACATTGTTGTTGATTGTTAGGGGGAAAAGTTTATTTTAGTATTTCAAAAATAGTTTGTAATTGTAGCAATTCGCATAAAAATGACACAAAAAGGCAAATTAATGTCATAAGATTTAATAGCAGAAGTTTTATTCAAGTTATTAATATTTTTTAAAACAAAACTATCTTTGTCTTCTCAAAATTAAATTTGAATGTCTAACCACCGCCATTTCATTATCCACAAACCTTATGGCTATTTGAGTCAATTTATTTATGAACTTAAAAGGAAAAAGAAACTTTTAGGAGAATTGTATAATTTCCCAAAAGGAACTATGGCAATTGGTAGATTAGACGAAGATTCCGAAGGGTTATTGTTGCTTACCACCGATGGGAAAATGAGCGAAATTGTTCGAAGTAAAAAAGTAGATAAAGAATATTACGTTCAAGTGGATGGAATCATTACTCAAGATGCGATTGATAAAATGAAAAAGGGTGTCGAAATTGGCTTCAACGGAACAAAATATATCACAAAACCTTGCGAATCTTTTATTGTTACCAACATTCCTAATTTTGGAGCTAGAGGAAAAAAAATCAGGGACGAACGCCACGGACCCACTTCCTGGGCTTCCATTACAGTTAATGAAGGGAAGTTTCGCCAAGTACGGAAAATGACTGCGGCGGTTGGATTTCCGACTTTGCGATTAATTAGGGTTCGAATAGGTAACGTACATTTGAATGATTTGCAAGCGGGTGAGGTTGTTGAGGTTGAAAGTTTTTTTTAATATGACAATAGGTTTAGGTTATGAATATAAAAAAGTTTAATTTTGAGTAAAACATTTTAAAATGACTGTTGTAATAAAAAAAGGACTAGATAAAAAAGAGTTTGAAAAGATTCTAGACTCTTTTCGTAAAAACAAAAAATCTCAAGGAGTTAACACTTCAAAACATTGCGGCACAATAAAATTGTCTAAAGATCCATTAATCATTCAAAAGGAAATGAGAGATGAATGGGAATAGTATTGTTTTAGATACTAATATTGTACTTTATTTGCTAAATGGCGATGAGAAATTGTCAGCAATTTTAGATGGGATGCAACTATTTCTTACTGTTATAACAGAAATTGAATTATTAGGATATTATGGATTATCTTCAAATGATAAATCAAAAATAAAATTATTTCTTTCAGAATGTTCTGTTGTTTCTTTGAACAATGAAATAAAAGATTTAAGCATTACACTTAAGCAAAAATCAAAAGTAAAAACACCAGATGCAATTGTCGCATCTACAGCATTATTTCTTCAACTACCATTAATTACTGCTGACAAAGGTTTTTCAAAAATTGAAAATTTGGATTTAATATTATATCAATTTTAATGCTTAACATCGTCCTTGTAGAACCCGAAATCCCTAATAATACTGGAAATATTGGACGTTTGTGTGTTGGTACCGAAAGTCGTTTGCATCTCGTTCATCCTTTTGGGTTTGTCATTAACGATAAAAACCTGAAGCGTTCCGGATTGGATTATTGGGTACATCTCGATGTGACTGAATATCAAAATATCGAAGAATGGATGGCGCAAATTCCAGACAAATCAAGAGTTTTCTTGATGAGTTCTCACGCTGAAAAATCAATCTATGAAGCCGATTTTCAGGATGGTGATTGGTTGGTTTTTGGAAAAGAAAGTGTTGGTTTGAGCGATACAATTTTAAATCAATTCGAAAATCATTTGACCATTCCGATGTCTAAATTGATTCGTAGTTTTAATATTGCCAATTCCGTTGCGTTTGTAGTTGGTGAAGCGAAAAGACAGATTTCAGGTTGCAGATAGCAGATTTCAGGTAGCAGTAATCAGTTTTTAATCTTTGTGAACTTCGTGCCTTCTTTGTGTCTTTGTGGTTAAGAGGTTATTACAAACTTCCCCTTTTCGTTATCAAAAACAATGTGTTCGTCTTTGAACAAAGTATTGAAACTGCCTTTCATAATCAAATTACAAGGTTGATCTTGTACAGTAGTTTCGGGTGTCATAATAATCATTTCGTCACTTAATTGTGTTGCTAAATCAATATCGTGCGTCGAAAAAAGAATACACTTTCCAGTTTCTTGCGTTAGTTTTTTCAAGAGTTTAAAAAGTACCACTTTGTGTAGTAAATCCAAGTGAGTTGTGGGTTCATCTAAAATTATTAACGGCGTATCTTGAGCCAAAGCTCTTGCAATTAATACGATTTGTAATTGGCCGTCACTAATTTCATAATGTTTTTTGGACGCTAAATGACCAATTTGCGTGAGTTCAGTTGCTTCGTCGATTTTAGCTATATCTTCTTCGGTTAATTTTCCAATCCAATTGGTGTAGGGTTGTCTTCCTAAAGCAATGAGTTCGAAAACGGTCAAATTACTTGGTGGCAATTTTTCGGTCAAAACAACACTTAGATTTTGTGCCAAAGTCAAAGCATCAAGTTTGTGAATATCATTTCCATTCAATAAGACTGCTCCTGAAATTGGTTTTTGAATTCCAGTCAAGGTTCTTAAAAGCGTTGATTTCCCGATGCCATTTGCACCAATTAAAGCGATTAGTTTTCCTTCCTGTAAATTCAAGTTTAGATTTTCGGCAATGGTATTTGTTGAGCTTTTGGATTTATAACCAATGCTTAAATTTGAAGTTGAAAGGATATTTTTATTGCCCATTTTTATTTACAATTTAAGGTTTTAAACGCATAGAAACATAGTTTTTTGGAATATATAAAGAGTTAATAGTTGAAACTCGTTTCAAACATAGAAAAAGAGTTTGCTTTTCGGGTAAAATTTATTCATAAAATTATTATTAAACGCATGGAAACATAGTTTTTTGGGATATATAAAAGAGTTTATAGTTGAAACTCGTTTCAAACATAGAAAAAGAGTTTACTTTTCAGGTAAGTTTTTAAAATATTCGTTTACAAAAGTCTTCTGACCGTCTTTAAAAATATTGAAACAATTAAAATTGATTAAAATTCCTTTTGGGGCTTTTAAAAGTTTCATATAGGTCAAAAGTTGAGCTTCAAATATGGGATTTGTTTGTATTACTGATTTTAGTTCTACAACTAAACAATTTTCTATAAATAAATCACACTTAAAATCTACTTTGAGTTCTTTGGTTTTATAAACTAGAGGAACTTTCATCTCTGTAGAAAAGTTGATTTTTCTATGAGCTAGTTCTTCTTTTATGCATTGATGATAAACACTTTCGAGCAAACCTCTCCCCATTATTTTATGCACTTCAATAGCGGAACCGATGACTTCGTAGGTCAATTCATCTAAGTATTTTTGTGTTATCATAGGAGTGTTATTTTTAAAAAATATTAAACGCATAGAATCATAGAAAAAAGAGTTGGATAGACCAATTCTTGGGTTTTCGCATTGACTATGTATTCTAAAATTAAGTGAAACGACTAAATAAAATCAATTATGGCTATGTTTCTATGCGTTTAAAAAAACTAGTTCATCATTTTACGTTTTCGAATCAACAACCAAATCACGATTGGTGCTCCAAAAATAGAAGTCACGGCATTAATAGGCAAGGTGATATCACTTCCTGGAAGTTGCGAAATACTATCACAAATTAGCATAATAATCGCTCCAAAAAGCAAAGTACTCCAGAATAAAATAGTGTGATTACTCGTTTGAAAAACCAACTTGGCAATATGCGGAACAGCCAATCCTATAAAAGCAATTGGTCCTGCAAAAGCAGTGATGCTTCCCGCCAAAATACTAGTGGCAAGTATGATAATCAATCGTGTTTTTTCATAGTTCATTCCCAAGCTTCGGGCATAGTTTTCGCCAAGTAACAAAGCATTTAAAGGCTTGATGCTGAATAGACTTAAAAATAAACCAATAATTGTGCAAATCGACAAAATTACAATAGACGACCAAGACAAATTGCCGAGGTTTCCCAAAGACCAAAATGTAAATTTTTGCAATTGTTCGGCAGAACTAAAATAGGTGAGTGTACCCACGATAGCGCTAGTTAAACTGCCAAACATTAGTCCGACAATTAGTATTGCCATTGTATCTCGCAACTTTTGGGAAACAGCTAAAACTGCTAATAAAACCAAGAAACTTCCCAAACTTGAAGCCAAAACAATTCCGTAAGAAGAAAGTAAAAACGAAGCTAAAAATGGTGGTAAAAAAGCAGCTCCCAAAATAACGGTCGCTACACCCAAACTAGCTCCTGAACTTAGGCCTAAAACATAAGGTCCCGCCAACGGATTTCGAAATAAAGTTTGCATTAATAATCCGCTGATGGACAATCCCATTCCAACAAGAATGGCAGTAATAGCTTTGGGTAATCTATAATCGATGATGATGTAGTGCCAAGTTTCTTTTGTCGAATTTCCTCCTATAAGACTACTGAAAACATCTTTTATCGGAATAGAAACCGAACCTAAACTGATGTTCAATAACAATAGCAATAGTAATGACAATGTCAAGAGGGTGAAGAGGATTGTATTTCGATTGGAATGGGTCAACTTATTCTAATTTATTGAAGAAAAAAAGTTTGTAATCAGGCAATAATTCAGGGTGAAAAATTTTAATTAAATCTTTCAAAACCCAGTCGGGACGAGTGGAGGCCCATTCAAAATAAATGATTCCACCTGTTGCTCCTTTATTAACGGCATACGAATATACTTTTTTATTTTTAAACGAAGCAAATTGGCTGTAATGCGTATTATTGTCACTCATTTGTTTCAAGGTCGAAAAATTACCTGGCGCAATCCAGAATTGGGCATTTTGAGCTTTTTCAAGTACGGTTTCGAAAGGAACAGACAAACTTCCAGTTCCTTTGGTGGTTGTCCATAAATAATCCGATTGGGCATCTTTCAAAAATAAGGCAGCCCAGCTTTCGCCTTGAGGAACATACCATTGATTTTCATACATTGCTCCGCAAAGAACTGTTGGTTTTGTGGTTGTTTTTTGTGTTAAAGCCAAAGTTGAATTGTAGGATGTTTCAATTTCTGAAAAAATAGCATCTGCTTTAGAATCCAATCCGTACAATGCGCCAAAAAACTTTATCCATTCGGCTTTTCCTAACGGAGATTGTTCCGTCCAATCGCCGTTGAGTAGTACTTTTAAACCACTTTTTTGTAGATTGTCTAGCGTTGGATTACTATTATTTAATCCAAAACTCACAATAACATCCGGTTTCATATCGATTAAAACTTCGGTATTCAGGCTTTCATTGGTTCCCACTTCTCGAACTTTTCCAGTGTCAATTAATTTTCGAGTTTTTTCGGAAGAAATATAATCGGTGTTGGGAAATCCAATTAAAGTGTTTTCGACACCTAATAATTCCAAAGTCGGAATATGGGTTGTCGAAGTCACAACAATCGATTTTATGGGAATTTGAATAACAGTAAATTGCTTTAAACTATCAGGAATAATTCCGTTTTTTTCTTGAAGAATGTAGGTGAAATTTTCTTTGGATTCTGGCCAAGGATTGGTGATTTTTACAATCGAAAAACCTTGGTGTTTGTATATTTCCAGTCCTTTGGCATAGTGAATTTCGTTTATAGAATGTTTAACTTTTGGGTTATTATGAACTTCTTTTTTGCATTGAATAAAACACAATAATAATAGAGTGAAAAACAAATAGCTGCGGGTCAATTTCATTGTGTAAATTTTTACAAAAGTATAATTTAGATTGCTATAAAATCAAAAAAGTGTAACATTTGATGCAATACTTTTTATTTAGATCACTTAATTTTGACTTTAAAACGAGAAAAAATGAGAGACAATTCAAACACTTTTATATATATTGTTGCAGGAGTCATTTTGCTGCATTTTTTGGTTGGATTTATATGGTTAATGATAAAGCTTTCTAAAAAGAAAGATGACAAAGAGGATTGATTTTATTTGTTTATTCAATTCTTAGAGCTACATTTGCCGCCGTATTGAGGTTGCTGTTTTAATTTTAAAACCGCATTAAAAGGGAAGAGAGTGATTGAAGATTGTAGCTTAACGATTTTTGATTTCAGATTTTAAATCCGAAATCATTATTCAAAAATCAAAATTCAAAAATCTCACGCTGTACCCGCAACTGTAAGCTATCAAGCTTGTTGTTATCTACAAAACCACTGTTTGGAAGTGGGAGGTTAGAAGGTAGAGGTTAGAAGTTAAATACTTCTTACTTCGTATTTCTAATTTCTAACTTAGAATGGGAAGGTAAACAACAAGACGCAAGCCAGGAGACCTGCCTATTACATCGAGTATCAAACTTTCGGGAAAAAAGGTTTGGGTATGGGTCATTCTATGCTTTTCTCCCATTTTTTATTATTAAAAATGTTTTATTAAAATGAACAACAAAATCGTTCGTATTAGCGCACTGTTTGTGCTAATAACCAACTGTCTTATTGCGCAGCAAAAAGATAGTATCGCTTCATCAACACAATTAAATGAAGTAGTAATCTCTGATTCTAAATTTGCATTAGCCAAAGAAAAATCGGGAAAAATTATCACCAAAATCACATCAGAAGATTTAAAAAAACGAGAAGGACAAAGTATTGCTTCAGTTTTAAATGGTGTTGTAGGAGTCGAAATTAACGGAAGCCAGAGTGTTACCGGAAAAAATTTAGGCTACTACATTCGTGGCGGGAAAAACAATCAAGTGCTGATTCTAATTGACGGAATTCCAGTTGCCGATGCTTCGGGAATTAGTTTTGAATATGATTTGCGTTTGCTTCCTGCTAATCAAGTAGAAAGTATCGAAATTATGAAGGGTGCTGCAAGCACTTTGTATGGAACAGGTGCTGCTACTGGAGTAATCAATATCACTTTGAAGAAATCAGGCAAAAAATCCATTCAAGGAAATGCTTATATTAATGCTGGAACTAATAATACTGCTTTTACATCAAAGAGAAGTCTTCAGAATTTTAACCAAGGATTTTCAGTGAATGGAAATGCTGAAAAAGTGAATTATTTTGCTTCCTTGAATAGTACAGAAACTAATGGAATGTCGCAAATTGCTTCGCCAAATCAAAGTATAAAATATGAAGAAGACCGTTTTTCGCGATTGAATTATTTGGCTAAATTAGGTTATAAAGCTTCTGATAAACTGACTTTGGACTTCTTTGGGAATTTCGATAAAATCGATAATGATTATGATGGTGGTTTTGATAATACTGGTACGAATGATGTAAGCCAGAATACTTCAAAAACAGAACAATTTCGTTTTGGCTTTATGCCAAAATACAAATACACGAATGGACAATTTATACTGAATTCGAGTTTCAATAAAATATCACGTGTTTATAATGAATTGGATAGTTATTCTGGAACAGTGGGTTTGTCACAATACAATTCCAGAAGTGTGAATGTTGATGGCTATAATAAACAGGAGTTTTCGAAATCTTTGTTTTTGGTGTCAGGTGCACAATATCAGTTTTTCGATATGAACAGTGGAACTCCTTATGGAGGAGTTGCGAAGGAAAAAGCCAAATTTAATATGATGGATCCTTATCTGACTGGAGTTTTTACATCGGATTTTGGATTGAATTTGAATGCTGGAGCAAGATTAAATATTCACAGCGAATACGGGAATCGATTGGTTTATAATGTAAATCCATCCTTTGATTTCAAAGGATTTCCGTTGAAAGTTTTGGCTTCATATAGCACGGCTTTCGTGACGCCAAGTTTGTACCAATTGTATTCCCAATACGGAAACACCGCATTAACACCAGAAAAAAACAGCACGATTGAAGCTGGTTTTGAAACCCAACTTTTAGACAAAAAACTCCGCTTTTCTGTCGTAGGATTTTATAGAGAACAAACTGATTTTATTGGGTTTTCATCCTCTTATCAGTATGTCAATATTGATGGGAACAATAAAGCCAAAGGTTTAGAAACTGAAATCACTTTTGCTGTAAATGATAATGTCAAATTGATTTCCAATTACACTTTTACGCAAGTAGATGAAGCTTTAGATCGATTGATTCCGAAGCATAAATTGAATTCGTCATTGGATTTTCAAATGTGTAGCAACGCCTTTTTTAACCTGAATTATCAATATGTTGACAGTAGAAATGATGCTTTTTTTGATGGAAATTCCTATACAACCCAAAAAATAGTTTTAGGTTCTTATCAACTGGTAAACGCTACTTTACGGATTGAATTGGTAAAAAATAGATTGTCATTTTTTAGTACAGTAAGCAATATTTTGAATGCTGATTTTGTAGAGAATGTAGGCTATAATTCTCTTGGAAGAAACTTCAAATTAGGATTGAATATCAATTTGTAAAAAAACCTGTCAGGCTTAATAAACCTGACAGGTTTTTTTCTATTATTACAAAGCTTTTAATAATCCTTCGGGAGCTTTTTCAAGATACATTTGGTTTTGAATGCCATTTGCCGATTTTGAATCTTTGAAATAATCAAACTCTTTTCCTGGAATTGGTTTTGCTATTTTTCCAGTTCCCGTGATTTTGGCAATTGCAGTACTTAATAAAGGCTCGGTTGTATCTCCAAGAACTCCTAAAGTGTTTATATATTCAGGCTGTTGAAATGTTGGAACTAAACCACTTTGATAATCACCAAAGCCAACTCCATTGACAATTTTCAAAACAAGTGGTTGCATCGCGTAACGATGGTTTGGATTTCTGTTATCTTTTCCAAAAGTAGGAGAATCGTATAAAGTAACTGAACCCACGTTTTTGCCAACAGTGACATCACCAATTTGTACAACTGTGATATAAGGTTTTAAACCATTAATTACCAATTCACTTGCCGAAGCTGTGCCTCTTGAAGTCAAAATATAAATCTTAGTCATATTTACACTATTGATAGGAATAGTTCCCATTTTGTCAGTAAAGTAATTCTTTAACGATTCTGGATCATTGGCTTCAAAATAGGATTCTATTTTGGAATTCCATTGTTCCTTAGCAAAAACCTGACCTGTAAAAGCTCCAGTAATCATACTTGCCAATCTCGTTGCAGTTTGAATAGACCCGCCACCATTGTAGCGTAAATCAAGAACCAAATCAGTAATTCCTTGTGATTTAAGTGTGCCAAAAGCATCGTTTAGTTGGGTGTCATAATTAGAATAAAAGCCATTATACATTAAATAACCAATTTTGTGTGAACCTGAATTGATTACGGTGTTTACCAAAATTGGATTTTCGTCCAAAGCGGTTTTTGTTAATGCAATATTTTTACCATTTGAAGTAAAAGCACCTCCATTTATATCGGCAAGATTTAAAGTATAATCATTATTGGAGCCAAACAATAAAGCTTGATAGTTGCTTATGGTAAGTTGGGTTCCATTGACACCATAAAATACATCACCACGATGAATATCTTTGGTAGCTGCGTCTGAATTTGGAATAATATAACGCACCCATCCAATAATTTCAGATGAACCTGATGCTTTATAACTTAGTCCAAATTCTACACCATTGTTATTTGTCGATCCTTGAAGCTGACCTTCTAAAACTAAATAATCATCGACTATCCAACTGAATCTATCAACGGCCTCTGAAGCAGGATAAAGACTTTCAGGCTTGTTAAGTAAACTTTCAAATAAATTTTCAGGAACAGGATATCCTGATAAAAAGTCATTCATTTGAGTTTGGGTTGCAAATCGGTCGTCAGCTAAATTAGGAACATCGGCTTGCCATAAGTAATATAAGTTTAGACCATTCCAAATGAAGTTTTGGACTTCAAGATTATCTGGTACTGTTGATACATCGTCATTGTCATGGCAACTTTGAAAAGTAAAAAAAGCTAAAAATAATAAGATTACAATTTTGAGTTTCGTTTTCATATTTGGGCGTTTGATTTAAGGTTAACGCAAAAATACTTACTTTAGTTTTATTTTTTAAACTTTGTAACAAAAATAGTTTAGATTCGTCTTGAATGTATAACCGCTCAAATAAAAACTTTTTATGAACCAAAACGAGTTTGTGAGTTTGATCACTCCTTTCAAAGACAAGGTCTTTCGGCTTGCAAAGCGATTGCTTGTTAGCACAGAGGAGGCTGAGGATGCAACTCAAGAAGTTTTGGTGAAATTATGGAGTAGAAATTCGAGTTTGGATAATTATAAAAATATTGAAGCTTTTGCAATGACGATGACCAAAAACTTTTGTTTGGATCAATTAAAATCTAAAAGAGCAGGAAATCTTCAAATCGTTCATTCTAATTTCGATAATAAAGAGCCAAGTTCTGATAAAATATTGGAAGATAATGATAGCCTTAATTGGGTTGAAAAAATAATTAACCAATTGCCAGAACAACAAAAATTAATTATTCAATTGCGAGACATCGAACAATATGAGTTTGATGAAATCGCCAAAATAATGGATATGAATGAAACTGCGATTCGAGTGGCACTTTCGAGAGCAAGGAAAACAGTTAGAGAATTTATGATAAAAACACACAGTTATGGAATTGGATAAAATAGAAATTCTAATAGAAAAATACTTCCGAGGAGAGACCAGTATTGTCGAAGAAAATGAGTTGCAAAATTACTTTTCTTCATCAAATGTTGCGCAGCATTTGGAACAATACAAACCAATTTTTGGTTATTTTGCTTTGACAAAAGAGCAAAAGTTAGAGAGAAAATTTCCACAGCAATCTATAAAACGAAACAGAACGTGGATGTCTCTCGCTGCTTCGATTGTTGTTTTGCTGGGAATTGGAACCTT
>NZ_JAQTPQ010000365.1 GCF_028712645.1 Flavobacterium sp.
CTCAATTATTTGCAATGACAACACCAAGAATGCCTTTAATGGCGTTGACAGCCTATTACAGAAGACAAATTTTCGATTCTTTAGAAATGAAAGCTACCTATACTTTGGATTCGTTTTCAGCCAAAATTATTGGTTTAGGATTGTCAACAA
The DNA here is from genome assembly GCF_028712645.1 of Flavobacterium sp. Classification (GTDB taxonomy): domain Bacteria; phylum Bacteroidota; class Bacteroidia; order Flavobacteriales; family Flavobacteriaceae; genus Flavobacterium. The sequence continues at coordinate 151 of NZ_JAQTPQ010000365.1, forward strand.
CTCTTGGTAAAGTCAATTTTTATATCCTTGCTGACAATCTTTTGGAATATAAGGATATATCCAAAGCCAATAGTTTATCCTTTCAATTAGGGCTTTCAATTATTTTTGCTGATAAAAACACACCTTTTTAAAAAGGCCATTATTTTTTAATTCTTCCGCTTGAACCCTTTGTAAATTTCAATCCAAATTACCGATATAAAACCTACCAAAATACTCAGCATAATTTGAAAAATAGTTACACTATCAAACATAAAAAAATGAGAGAATAGTGGAACAAACAAAATTAAACTGGTGATGAAAACGGTTATTCCTATGATTATCAAAACCAAATTATTCTTGTATTTCAAAGTCGTAAGTATCGAATAATAAAAGGAACGATTAGCTAATGTCAGGAAGATATTCGATGCAATTAGAGTTAAAAATATGACGGTTCGGGTAACACTTTCAGTACAATTTTCCTGAACACAATATTGGTAAACAAACAAAAGTCCTAGCGTGATAACAAGTCCTTGTATAATACTGATTGTTATTTCTTTCAAGTTGAAAAAAGTGGTAGTAAACGGTCTCGGTTTTTGCAACATCAGGTTGGGTTCCATAGGTTCGTTTTCATAGATTATGGAACAAGTTGGTCCCATAATTATTTCTAGAAAAATTATGTGAACAGGCGAGAAAATATTTGGATAAATCCAACCTAAAACTAGCGGAATGAAGACTATCAAAACGATGGGAATATGAATGGAAATGATGTATTGAATTGCTTTTTTCAGGTTGACATAAATTTTTCTTCCCATCGCAATGGCATCAATCATCTTTGCTAAATCATCATCTATCAGTATTAAACTTGCGGCTTGTTTGGCTATCTCAGTTCCTTTTTTGCCCATCGCAATTCCTATATGTGCGGATTTTAACGCAGGTCCATCATTTACTCCGTCACCCGTCATCGCCACAATTTGGTTATTTTCCTTTAAAGCTTTTATTATTTTGAGTTTGGCATCGGGAAACATTCTGGTGAAAATGGTGGTTTCCATCACCTTTTCATTTAAGGATATTTCGTCCATCGCCATCAATTCATCTCCGTTTAATGTGTTTTCGGGATTTCTAAAACCTACTTGATTGGCAATTGTTGAAGTAGTGGTCGCATTATCTCCCGTTACTATTTTTACTTTAATTCCTGCATTATAAAAAGATTCAAATACATCTTTACTATTCTCTTTTGGAGGATCATAAAAAGCAACCAATCCCAAAAATTTAAACGGAAATTCTTGTTGCGTTTTTGGATAATTCTTTCCTGAAAACTCCGAAAAACCAACACCCAAAACTCGAAATCCTTCCTTCGCCATCAATTCAATGGCGTTGTTGATTTGTTGTTTTTCAATGCCAGAAAGATTTGAAATCGACATTAATGCTTCTGCAGCTCCTTTGGCAGCAATGATTCGGGTTCCTTTTTTATTTTCGAAAATATGCGTCATCATTGGCGGATTTCCATCCAATGGATATTCGTGAATCATTTTGAAATTGGGACGTTCATCATTTGTTTCCAATTTCGAATAGGCATCGTGCAACGCAATTTCCATACCGTCAAACGGAATAGGTTCACTTGCCCACATTGAGATTCTAAGTAATTCCAACTCTTCCTCGTTCAATTTCTCTTTTGGGTTTATAATTTTGTTTGATGAAAACAAGTATAATTGCGCCAAACTCATTTTGTTTTCGGTGATGGTTCCCGTTTTATCAGTGCAAATTACGTTGGCACTTCCAAGTGTTTCTACGGTTTTAGTTTGTTTGACAATAATCCCCATTTTCATTAATCGCCAAGCTCCCAAAGCCATAAATGTGGTAAAAGCAACAGGGATTTCCTCAGGAATTATGCTCATTGCTAAGGTTAACGCTTTTAGCAAACTGTCTAGGAAAACCCCCGAATTATAAAAGTTGATTCCCCAAACAATAGCAAAAATCACTAAACCAATCACTGACATTTTCTTTACGAAATTACCTATTTGGACTTGCAATGGCGTTTTTTCTTCGGCTATTTCTTCTAGACTTTTGCCTATTTTTCCTAGTTGGGTTTGGTTGCCAATGGCTGTAACTTCGCAAATTGCCAAGCCGCTTGCTACAATAGTTCCTTGAAAAATCAGGTTGGTTTCTGAATCTTTTTTCTTGAAAACGGCAAGTGATTCTCCCGTTAAAATAGATTCATTTACAGAGAAATCATTCGATTGAAGAATAATGGCGTCTGCTGGTATAAAAGTTCCTTCCTCGGTTTGTATTAAATCGCCCAATACAATTTCTTCGCTTGGAATTTCTAGGATTTCGCCATCTCGGATAACTTTGCTTTTAGGTTGTACTAATTTTTTTAGCGTTTCAATGGCATTTCGACTTCGAGATTCTTGATAAAGCGAAATGGTTGAAACTAAAAAAATGGCAACCAACATAAAAATCCCGTTTCCAAATTCTCCAGTAATAAAATAAACACTGGTGGCCAATAAAAGCAATAAAAACATTGGTTCTTTGATCATTTCGAATAAAGAGAGGAGAAAACCATTCTTGTATTGATGTTCTAAAGAATTCGAACCGTGCTTCTGTCTCGACTGAATCACTTCTTCTTTAGAAAGTCCTTTTAGTGGATGGTTTTGTTTTTCCATTGGAAAATTATAGA
>NZ_JAQTPQ010000366.1 GCF_028712645.1 Flavobacterium sp.
TAAACCATAATCTTTGTTTTAATGAAAGGGTAAAGGTAAAATATAAATTAAGAATTACGAATTACGAATTACGATTTGTTGAAAAGATTTTAAATCCTTGATTTTCTAATTGTTTCTGGTTTTAAAAAATTAGGAGTGAAGCTAACAGAGTTTTTATCGGTTCCGTTCAACAGGAGTTTCATCGTTCGTGCTGCGCACGCAACGAAAATCTTGGCTATTGTGCGTTCGTTTTTTTTACAAGATTCATTAGTTCGATATGAGGTTTAAATGTGTTTTTAATATTATTTGGAGAATATGCAGTATTTTCCAATATAACTAAATTCATTTTTGTTTTAGGATAATAATACGATGCAGAAGCAAAACCTGGAGCATAACCTAAAGCTCCAATTTGAATTTCGCTTTCACCATCTTTGAAAAGCAAACCATATCCATATTCTACAGTTTCAAAAATTGGGTGAATTCTTGTTGCATATTTCGTACTCATTAATTTAAGTGTGGTTTTTTTTACTAGTTTATTAGAGTGTAACATTTCATTCCATTTGTTCAAATCTTCACAGTTTGAAATAAACGAACCTGCAGGAACATAATTTATTAAACTATTATCTACATATTCTAATAGTCCATTTTCATTTTCTTCATAACCTTTTACAAGGTTTTTATATGTTTTATTGTTTGGATGAAAAGTATTTTTTAATCCATTTTGAACAAAAAATTCCGTTGATAATTGTTCAAAAGTTTTATTTGTAATTTTTTCAAGAATTTTAGACAAAAGTTCAAAACCTAATTGGGAATAGTGAAATTGACTTCCTTGCTCAAATTCTAAAGGGTTTTCAATATCCACAATTCCGTGTGTATGTGTAAGAAGTTGATGAATTGTCACATCATCTGCCCAACTTTGTTTAATTTCAGGTAAATAGTTACTTATTTTATCTTCAAATTTTAATTTTCCTTTTTCGTATTCTTTGAGAATTAAAACTGCTGTGATTTGTTTACTTATTGAACCAATTACAAACTGATTATTTTTATTTAAAATCGTTTTTTCGCTAATGTCAGAATAACCAAAGGTTTTTGAATATATATTTTTGTTATTTTTAGTCAGTAAAACACTCCCGTTGAACTTATTTTCTAAACAAATTTTATCTATTTCTGTAGTAATTTCGTTTTTTTTTATTTCAGTTAGTTTCTTCGAGCTTTCACAAGAAAATAATAATAAGAGTATTGTAAGATTTAGAAAAAAATATTTTTGTAATTTCATTTTTCATTTTTTTAATTCTGTTCGGTTGAAACTATTGCAAGTAACGGATTTATATGTAATTAGCCGATAATTAACACGAAAGATTGTGCGGAAGCCCTAGCTTAAATATACACCAAACCCGATATTTGTTATAGGTAATGTGACTTCTATACTTTTTATTAGTAAAATTAATTTTGCAATAATCTAACTCTGCAACCAATTTATAGCATCGGATTCACAATCAAATACTTTAAAGTTTGCACCTCTATTTACGGCAACAGTTTCTGCAAATCTGTTAATTTTTTCTCTTTGTGAATATGCTGCGATTTTGAAAGAATAATCAAATGCATTTGATATTTTCTCACCGGAAAAAAATCTTGTCATTTCATTATCTGGAAGTGACAAATCCTGTAAATCAAGCAAAATATGATTAATTTTTTGTGTGTTAGCCTCATTTTTAATAGCTTCAATTGACTCTAATGCATCAGTTGTTAACCATCTCCCGCTAACCTTTGCAACAAGATATTTGGGTGTCTTATTAAACTCTATTGAAATATTCATACTATTTATTATTTAAGATTGTTTCTATTATTTTTTCAAATAATTTTGATTGTCAGTTCTTGTCATTCTACATAACGACCCTCTACTACAGCGGATTTGGGACTAAATTAAGCCCTATTTTCGGATTAGCCAAATCAAATACAAAACCAATTTTCGATTAAGACTATTGTCCAAATCCGTTGTAGTAGCAGTTATGGGGCGTTCATTTAATTTACATTATTTTCTATTTCAATTAGTGAGTCTTTTACAATTATAATTAAGTCTTGTAATTCTACGGCATATTCCAGTTTTATGATTTTCTGAAATATGGTGAAGACAGGCGAAATTTCAATTTTATTTTCAATTTTAGGATTTTCATAAACCACAATGTCGAAAGTGGTTTTTTGCAGTTCCAGTCTGAAAGCATAACCCCAATCTGCATTTGTTGGCAAAAAAGTTTTATAATCTTTTTCTAATATTGATTCCAATTTTTCTCCAAGACCTGAAATATATGGTGTTTTAATTTCGATTTTAATTTCGTTGATTTCTTCGGTTTTTAATTGGGTAGATAGGTCTGATAAACATAAGACTTTATGTATTTTCAAATATATAAATAATTCTTTACAAATCATTTAGTTGGTGTTTAATTATTGATTCAGTTTCTTGATTACTTTCGCAGGATTTCCAACCGCCATTGAGTTATCAGGAATGTCTTTTGTAACCACAGAACCAGCGCCAATCACACAGCCATTTCCTATTGTAATTCCGGGGCAAATAATTGCATTGCCGCCAATCCAGCAATCGTCGCCAATTGTTACAGGTTTCGAAATTTTATGAGTGCGACGAATCAATGATTCAAGAGGATGTGAAGCGGTGTATAGTTGAACGCCTGGGCCAATGAAAACATTTGAACCAATTTTCACCTTGTTTTCGTCTAAAACAACACAGTTTACATTGAAAAATACATTTTCGCCACACGAAATATTATAACCGTAATCACAAAAAAACGGAGGCTCGATGTATAAATTC
>NZ_JAQTPQ010000116.1 GCF_028712645.1 Flavobacterium sp.
TTTATAATATTTTATTTTATGATTTTTGAAATAGGTATAAGGGCTTGTGCCGTGGTAATCATTCAAAACAACTTTATAACCGTTGTACAAATCATAGTTTCTATATCTTCCTGGTAGATTTCTTGAGCGAAACCATTTTCCATTATTTATATATATAAACTGAGAAGCTCGAATGTCATAATAAGCTTCGATGTCGGGTAAATAATAAAATTCGACATTTGAATACCCTGTTGGTCCCCAAACAGGAGGTGTTCCTATATTTACTCTAACTGAAACTTGCGCTTGTGTCAAACTTGACACGAAAAGAAATACTCCTAACGCAATTAATTTTAATGTTTTCATTGTTTTAAATTTTAATTTAAGAATTGTTTATTTTATATATAAATTCAATAACTGTGCCAATACATTTTTTTCGCTTTTATAGAAGTGAAGTTATTTATTTCGCCAGATGAAAGTTTTCGGTAAATTATATAATTTGTACTATACAAATATGATATTTATTTGGGCAGTAAAAGTTATATTATTTTTGGTAATATTTATATAATTACCATATTTTAAAGATTATTTTTTAGTCTAAATTGTTCAAAAACTCAAAGACTTTGTCAGTAGGCATTCCCATAACATTAGCATAAGAACCTTCAATTTTTGAAACGCCAACAAAACCAATCCATTCCTGGATACCATAAGCTCCAGCTTTGTCGAATGGTTTGTAATTTTTTAAATAATAACGAATAGCTTCATCGCTTAATTCATTGAAAGTAACCTTTGTAACTTCATAAATTAGTGAAGTTTTTATGTCTGTTTTAAGACAAACTGAGGTGATTACTTCGTGAGTGGCATTCGATAATGATTTTAGTATTTCAAAAGCATCTTGCTCGTCTTTTGGTTTGCCCAAAGCTTTGTTGTTGTGCCAAACAATGGTATCGCTGGTTATCAGGATTTCATTAGATTTCAATTCTCCCTCGAATGCACTGGCTTTCAATTCAGCTAAATAGTTAGTGATTTCTTCGGCTTTTAATTCTGGAGGAAAAACTTCTTCAATTTCTTTTAATCTAATTTCAAAATCTAAGTCTAAATCTTTGAAGAACTGCTGGCGTCTTGGTGAACCTGAAGCTAGAATCAGCTTGTATTTTTTTAATTTATTCTTAAGCATTGTGTTTCATATTTAGGCTAATCACTACTATCGAAAGCATACCGAAAAAGAGAATCCATTTTAGGAGCATACTTAGGATGTGAAATTCTTTTTTGGTTTTCGAATTCCAAATTTTAATGGTAAAATAAATAAGTGGAGCTAAAATGAATGCTAATCCATATATTGTGCTTATAAATAATCCACTCGCAAAAACATACTGATTGATGTAATAAATGATACAAATTATAGGAATAAAACTCAGTCCAAAGACAAGTTTTACAGTTCTATTTACTCCGAAAGCAATTGGTAAAGTGTTCATTCCTTGGTTCAAATCTCCTTCAAAGTCTTCTAAATCCTTGACGATTTCCCGAATAAAATTGATGATGAAAGCAAAAATGGCATAATCTAAAAGTATTCCGAATAGCAATCCCATAATGGGTTTGTTTTCTTCAAAAGTCACGGGATATAAATCGAAAATTCCAATGATCAAAACACTTAACGAAAGCAAGAAAGCCACGATGATGTTCCCAAATAGTAAACTTTGTTTCAAGCTTGTGGCATAAAAATAAAGTGTTGCAGCAATGATTATAAAAAGGGAAGCAAAACCAGGTTTGTTAATTACATTTGATAGGTAAAATCCAATCGTAACGCCAATTATGGTGAAAAAAATATAGAAATTGTATGCTTTAGTTTCGGAAATTGTTTTACCAATAATTACTTTCTCAGGTTTATTCTCTAAATCTGTTTCAACATCAAGAATATTATTAATGATGTAACCTCCAGCAGCGATACAAACAGTTGATAGAACTAACAATCCATATTGCCAATCAAGTAAAGCTAATGGAATATTTTGTAATTTCAAAAAACCATATCTAAAAATAAGCTGCATAAATGCCAGCATTAATAGGTTTTGGTAACGTATGAGTTTTAAAATTTTAAGCATTTATTTAAAAAAATATTAATCCAATTTTCCGTCAAAGTGCATTGCCCATTTTCCTTGCACTTTCATCACTTGTTCGATGACTTCTCTCACAGCACCTTTTCCACCATTTTTATGCGAAATATATTTTGCAATTCCTTTAATTTCAGGACTAGCATCTTGCGGACAAGTAGGCAATCCTACTAATTGCATCACGTGATAATCAGGAATATCATCGCCCATATATAAAACTTGTTCCCGTTTAATGTCATACAATTCTATATATTCTTTATAGGTTTCAACTTTGTCAGACGTTCCAAGATGAATATCAGTTATTCCCAAATTTCTCAATCGTACTCGAACACCTTCGTTGCTTCCGCCAGAAATAATACAAACATTGTAACCACTTTCTACAGCGGCTTTCATTGCATAACCATCTCGAATATTCATCGTTCGGAGGATTTCGCCTTCATTGGTTACAAAAACGGAACTATCAGTAAGTACGCCATCAACATCAAAAATAAATGTGGTGATTTCGTTCATTATTTCTTTATAACTCTTTGCCATTATTTTGTATAGATTGGGTTAGTATTTTATAAATTGTTGAGTGATTTTCATCGGATAAAAAATCCAAGTGAGCTTCTATTGTTTGCTTGTCGTTACGTTTTGCTGGACCAGTTTGTGCTTCTTTTGGCGAAAGTGTCATTACTTTGTTTACAGTTTCCAAAATTAATGGTTTTAAGATTTCAAACGGAACTTTATTTTCTTCGCAAATTTCATTTCCTATTCGATACATTTCGTTTACAAAATTATTGACAAAAACCGCCGAAATATGCAATGCTTTTCGTTGTTTTTCATCGCTTTTAAAAGTATTGTTAGAAATAGATTGTGCTACTTTTTCTAATAATTCAAAATCGGTTTCATTATCACTTTCTAAACAAATTGGGATTTGGCTAAAATCAACAGCTTTGTTTTTAGTGAAAGTTTGGAGCGGATAAAAAATGCCTCTTCTGTTTTTTTTATCCAAAGAACCCAATGGAACACTTCCTGAAGTATGAACTACAAGGCGATTTTTGAATGGTAATTTTGAGGAAACTTCGGCAATAGCATCATCTGAAACGGAAATAATATATAAATCAGCTTCGACAAGATTGTTAAAATCATTAGTAATTTTAGATGAATCGAGTAGAGGGAAATGATTGTTCTTTTGCCTTGAAAATAATTGTATAACTTCAATTTCATTGCTTTTGGCGAAAGCCATTACCAAATGTTGAGCAACATTTCCGGAACCGATTAGTACTATTTTAATCATTCGGCTAAATTATCGAAAAAAAGTTAATTTGTTTGGGATTATTATTCCTGAAACTAAATTTTTTTATTGTAGTTCGTTGCTGGGTTAAAAAAAATAAGGTTATGTAAGCTAACGAGTCTATCTTATTAAAATGGCAGTAAAGTTTGATTTGATATAAATTGAAATATCTCACATTTCATCTTAATAATTCCTTAAATTCTGTCGAAATCTAGTTTAGAACCAAACTAAATTCGTTATTTTTGCGTTACAATTTAAAAACGTAAATTCTTACAGATGAATAAAAAATTGACTTCCATTTTGTTTTCTACACGATTAATGGCCATTCTTTTCTTGACTTTTGCAGTTGCAATGATTGCAGGAACTTTCATCGAAAGCAAGTACAATACAGATACTGCTCGAATTTGGATATACAATGCTTGGTGGTTCGAAGGAATGATGTTGCTTTTTATGATAAACTTCATTGGAAATATCAAGAGATATAACTTATTAAGAAAAGAAAAATGGGCAACTCTTATGCTGCATTTGGCTTTTGTTTTCATTATTGCAGGTGCTTTTGTAACACGTTATATTAGCTTTGAAGGAATGATGCCCATTCGTGAAGGTGCTACTGAAAATGTATTTTATTCTGATAAAATGTACCTTACTCTTTTTGTAGATGGACAATATCAAGGTTCAATGAAGCGTAGAACTTTCGAAAAAGCATTGCGTCTTTCACCTGTAACCAATAATAATTTTTCTATTTCTAATAATTTTGACAACACAAAATTCGAAGTGAAGTATGAAAATTTTATTATGGGAGCAAAACAAGTTATAAAACCAGACTCTAAAGGAAGTTTGTATTTTAAAGTTGTTGAAGCTGGTGAAGCAGGAAGGGTGGAGCATTTCTTGAAAGAGGGAGTTGTTCAAAACATCCACAATGTGCTTTTTTCATTAAATAAATATACAGTTGGTGCAATAAATATTACTTTGACAGATACCACTTCAACAATTCAAACGCCATTCGAAGGGGAGTTTATGCGAATGGCAGATAAGTTGCAAGGTAAAGTGACTAAGGATATTGTTCAACCTTTGATGATGCGTTCTTTGTACACGATAGGTGATATGAGAGTTGTATTTCCTGAACCAGCTGCAAAAGGAGTTTTAGATTATGAATCAACAAATAATTATAGAGCCAAGGGTGCTGATGATGCATTAATTGTAAAATTATCAGCTGACGGTCAAGAAAAAATGGTAACATTAATTGGAACAAAAGGTAGAGTGGGAGAATCAAAAACAGTGAAAATTGGAAAATTAGATTATACCTTGCTTTACGGGAATAAAGTTTACACCTTACCTTTTAGTATAAAATTGAATGATTTTGTTGCTCAAAAATACCCAGGAACCGAAAGAAGTTTTTCTTCATTTGAAAGCCAAGTTACGATTCAAGACGGAACTGAACCCTTTGATTATAAAATATATATGAATCATATCTTGGATTATAAAGGCTATCGTTTCTTTCAATCTTCATTTGATCCAGATGAACAAGGAACTGTATTGTCTGTAAATCATGATTATTGGGGAACTTTGATTACTTATATTGGTTATTTTATGTTGTTTTTTGCAATGGTTGCGATTCTTTTTACCAAGAATTCTCGCTTTGCTGATTTGAAACGAAAACTGGAAGTAGTGAAAAAGAAAAAAACAAGTTTATTGACAATACTTGTTTTGTTGATGAGTTTTGGTGCTTTCGCCCAAAATCATAATAATCAAATTTTAACCGTAAAACAGTTAGATTCGATAATCAATAAAAACAAAGTGACAGAATCTCATGCGGCCAAATTTGGAAGATTAATTGTTCAGGATGCTGGAGGTAGAATGAAACCTATCAATACTTTTTCGTCAGAACTTTTGCGAAAAGTAAGTCATAGCGATACTTATAATGATATGAATTCGGATCAAGTGTTTTTGTCGATGACACAAGATGGAAACATCTGGATTCAAATTCCAATGATCTATATCAAGCCTGGAAACGACAGTATTCGAAAGATTATTGGTATTGATAAGGATACAAAATTCGCATCGTTTTTAAACTTTTTTGACAAGACAGGTAATTATAAATTGGCATCCTATTTAGATGCAGCCTACAAAAATGCCAATCCCAATCAATTTGAAAAAGATTTTATCGAAACTGATAAAAAAGTGAATTTGATGGAAGCCGCACTGAGCGGAAGTATTTTGAAAATTTTCCCAATTCCTGATGACACTAACAACAAGTGGGTTTCCTACCCAGAATTGGTAAATTCAGGTATAAAAGGAATGGAGGCAAAATACACATCAAGTATTTTTCCCTTGTATTTTGGAGCTTTGAACAATGCTATTGCTACCAAAAACTATAAACAGGCTGATGAGTTAGTGGAAAGTATAAACGGTTTTCAGAAAAAATTTGGAAGCAGAGTGAGACCAAGCGAAGAAAAAATTACTTCGGAAATCTTATATAATAAATACGATGTTTTCCAAAAATTACCTTTTTGGTATTTGTATGCTGCAATAATAATGCTCTTTTTTACCATTCTGAAAATTTTTAAAGAAAGAAAAGTATTTGATTATGCAATCAATACGATGCATATTATTATTGGTTTGTTCTTCGTTCTGCATACAATTGCTTTAATAGCCCGTTGGTATATTTCTGGACATGCGCCTTGGAGTAATGCTTATGAATCTATTATTTATGTGGCTTGGGCAACAATGTTTTTTGGATTGGCTTTCGACCGAAAATCCAAGCTTACTGTGGCTTCATCTGCTTTTGTTTCGGCGATGATTTTATCGGCAGCTTATATGAATTGGATTGACCCTGAGATTGGCAATTTGCAACCCGTGCTTAATTCCTATTGGTTAATGATTCACGTAGCGATTATTGTAGCGAGTTATGGACCATTTGCTATGGGAATGATTCTGGGAGTAGTTTCTTTGTTGCTGATGTTGTTTACCAATGAAAAAAACAAAGACAAAATGAAACTGAACATCAAAGAGTTAACTTATATTAATGAAATGGCTTTGACTGTTGGTTTGGTTATGCTAACTATTGGTAATTTCCTTGGAGGACAATGGGCCAACGAAAGTTGGGGTCGTTACTGGGGTTGGGATCCAAAAGAAACTTGGGCATTGATTAGTATTATGGTTTATGCCTTTGTGATTCACGCTCGATTTGTACCTTCATTAAGAGGAAAATGGATATTTAACCTGATGAGTGTTTTTGCATTCGTATCTATCTTGTTTACTTATTTTGGAGTAAACTTCCACCTAGTAGGATTGCACTCTTATGCAAGTGGAGAAGCAAAATCATTAAGTTGGATATGGGAATCATTGACAGCTATAGCTTTACTAGGAGCGATTACGTATCCAAAATACAGGAAATATTATAAAAAGTAAAACAATGAAGGGTTTTTAATTTTACCCTGATAGACTTTATATTGAAACCTATTAGATTTTCAAAACCTCATAAGTTTGTTCTTATTATATTGAAACCTATTAGATTTTCAAAACCTCATAGGTTTGTTCTTAAAAATCAAAAGTAGAATATCAACTTTTGATTTAATTTTAATTGTTTCACTTTAAAAAATAATCCAATGAAAAAAGTATTTAATATCGCCTGTGGAATTTTCCTTTTAGTTACAATTCAAAGTCAAGCTCAAAATAAATCAGCTATGGAGAAACAAACCATTTATCAATTTAAAGTAGAAGATTTATCTGGAAAAATATTTGATTTTGCTTCACTAAAAGGCAAAAAAATTATGATTGTAAACACGGCTTCAAAATGTGGTTATACACCGCAATACAAAGAATTAGAAGCTTTGTACAAAGAATATGCTGACAAAGGTTTCGTGATTGTGGGCTTTCCTGCTAATAATTTTGGAGCGCAAGAACCAGGAACTAATGAAGAAATTGCTACTTTTTGCCAGTTGAATTATGGGGTAACTTTCCCTATGATGAGTAAAATTTCAGTGAAAGGGAAAGATATGAACGAAGTGTATCAATTTTTGACTGAAAAATCGAAAAACGGTTTGCAAGATAGTGACGTAAAATGGAATTTTCAAAAATACCTAATCAATGAAAATGGCGAATTGGTAAAAATATATTATTCAAAAACAGTACCTAATGATGCTGAAATCGTAAATTGGATTAAAGGCTAGTATTCTAAGAAATAATAATTAGAAATGAGATTTTCAGGAAATTGGAAATCTCATTTTTCGTTTTTGAAAATGGCAGTAACAGCCGCTTCGTAATTCCGAATACTCTGTGCTTTTTTGATTTGTTTCAACACTTTATGTGGATTCGAAAATGTGATTGAGAAGTATTCCCATAAATGGTACATCTTCAATAAAATATGAGTTTGTCCTGATAGCGACTCACTATAAATGGCATATAAAGTATCGTGAAATTCACGGAACAATTCCATTTTGTTTTTAGGATATTCCGTTGTATTACTTTTTATCATAGTAGGCAAAAACGGATCAGCAATCAATCGTCTCCCAATCATCCAGTGGTCAATGGTAGGAAAGCGTTGTTGCATTTCCTGAAATTTAGCTGCCGAAGTAATATCACCATTATAGTACAATTTATGAATCGTGTTGTCGATACAGAGTTGAAACGCATCCAGATTGACACCTCCTTTATACAATTGTTTGCCAATGCGGGCGTGAATAGCAATATTTTTAAGTGGATATTTGTCTAAAATGGGCAGAACATCCAGAATTTCTTCGGTAGTATCATAACCCAAGCGCATCTTCATCGAAACGATAATGTCCGATTCAGAATGTGCTCTTTCTAGAATATGATTGATTTTTTTCGTGTTTTTAATTAAACCAGATCCCATTCCAGATTTTGTAACCATAGGATATGGACAACCTAAATTCCAATTCAACTCTTTGTAACCCAATTCTCGAACATATTTGGCAACGAATAAAAATTCTTCTGCATCGTTGGTAATAATTTGCGGAATTACTTCTAAACCCATATTATTCTCAGGAAGTAGGTCACGCTCATAAGAGGCTTTTATTTCTAGCTTTCCATTCAAGCGAATGTAAGGAGAATAAAAAGTGTCTATTCCTCCAAAAAGCTTGTTTTGTGCATTCCTAAAACGAAAATCGGTAAATCCTTGTAGGGGAGAAGAAAGTAGTGTAAAGCTCATAGTATTGGTAAAGGTGCAAATATAATGTTATTAATTAGTACCCATTGGATGTAATTCGTTTTTAATAATTCTATCTATTGAATCTGCTTTTCTTAAATTAAAGCTAGAGGTAATTAATGTGTTGAAAATAAGTTAAATGAAATAGTTGCAAGTAATTTAAATTTTTGGATTTATTGGTATTTGTGTGAAAGCTCAAAGCATCATTTATCTCTATTCTAAAAAGAAATTAATTTCGAATTTATCTTTTAAATAAGTACTTACGAACATTAAAAAAATATGTTTTATCTGTGTTTTGCTTTAGTAATTTGTTTCATCAGTTTTCTTTTTTATAACATTTTCAGTAGAACTAAAGTTTGTAATTATGTCCTTTGCCGAAGCCTACTGGTTATTTGTCGAATTTTTGATTTGAACAACTAACAAATATTTAATTTTATCATATTAATTAAATTTCTGATAGATGATTAAAGGAGGTATAAGTTATAAAAATAGCATAAGTTTTAAAGAAGCAGGAAAATTTGAAGAAACACGTTTTGAGAAAATTCACAATGTGATTTTTGATTCCTCTAAAGAAGCTTCAGTGTTAGTAGCTCAAGAAATAGCAAATTTAATTCAGAGAAAAGAAGAATTAAAAGAGCCTTGTGTTCTAGGATTAGCCACCGGATCTTCACCAATTAAAGTGTATGAAGAGCTTGTTAGAATGCATAAAGAAGAAGGTTTGAGTTTTGCAAACGTAGTGACCTTTAACTTAGATGAGTATTATCCTATGGATAAGAATAATATTCAGAGTTATTATTATTTTATGCATGAACATCTTTTTAATCATGTAGATATCATTCCCGAAAATATTAATATTCCTGATGGAAAAGTAAGTAATGAGGAATTGCAACAATATTGTATCGATTATGAAATGAAGATTAAATCTTATGGCGGATTAGATTTCCAACTTTTAGGAATTGGAAGAACTGGGCATATAGGATTTAATGAACCGGGATCGCATATCAATTCTGGAACAAGAAGTATTACACTAGATCATTTGACCCGTGTAGATGCAGCACCTTCCTTTTTAGGAATTGATAATGTTCCAAGAAAAGCCATTACGATGGGTATTGGAACCGTAAGAAATGCTAAAAGAATTGTGCTTCTTGGATGGGGAATTAGTAAGGCAGATGTTCTTAAAAGTACTATTGAAGGAGAAATGTCTTCTCAAGTTCCTGCAACTTATTTACAAGAACATAATAATACCACTTTTGTATTAGATACAGAAGCTTCGTCTGAATTAACAAGAGTAAAAACTCCGTGGTTAGTAAAATCATGCGTTTGGACTGAAGAGTTAAAACTTAAAGCAGTAGTTTGGTTAAATGAATTGACTAATAAACCAATTCTTAAGTTGACAGACAAAGATTATAATGATAATGGAATGTCAGGATTGCTGGCCGAAGAAGGAACTGCATACAATTTAAACATAAAGATGTTTAATAAGATGCAGCATACTATAACAGGATGGCCTGGAGGAAAACCAAATGAAGATGATACCTATAGACCAGAGCGTTCTACTCCTGAGCAAAAACGCATAATCATTTTTAGTCCACATCCAGATGACGATGTTATTTCGATGGGAGGAACTTTTGATAGATTGGTAGAACAAGGACATGATGTTCATATAGCCTATCAAACCTCGGGAAACATTGCCGTTTCTAATGAAGAAGCATTGAAATTTGCCGAAGTTTCTACGGTTCTAAATTCAGTTTCAAGTGAGTCGGATGACATCATTAAATTTTTAAAGAACAAATCTAAAAATGATATTGATACTATTGAAGTTCGAAAATTAAAAGGTTTAATCAGAAGAAGTGAGTCTTTGGGAGCTACCAGATATTTAGGAGTAGCAGATAGCAATGTCCATTTTCTTGATCTGCCTTTTTATGAAACAGGTACTGTTAAAAAAGGTAATCTTACTGAAGCGGATATAAAAATTATGTGTGATCTTATTGAAGATATAAAACCACATCAAATTTATGCTGCAGGAGATTTAGCCGATCCACACGGAACTCATAAGGTTTGTTTGGATAGTTTGTTTGAATCTTTAGAACGATTGAAACACAATAGTTATATGGACGATTGTTGGGTATGGTTATACCGAGGTGCTTGGCATGAATGGGAAGTATATCAAATTGATATGGCAGTGCCAATGAGTCCAGATCAAGTACTTAAAAAACGTCATGCTATTTTTTATCATCAATCTCAAAAAGATGGAGTGATGTTTCAAGGGGATGATAGTAGAGAGTTTTGGGTTCGCGCAGAAGATAGAAATATATTAACAGCAAAAAAATATCATGATTTGGGATTGGCTGATTATTCGGCCATTGAAGCATTTAAACGCTATCATTTCTAGTTTTGTTGATATTAAAAATAAATTATTTGGTTATAATTTAGTTAGTTTGGTTACCTTGGTTTTGAAATGCAACCGACATGTTTGGTTGCATTTTTTTTTTTTTTTT
>NZ_JAQTPQ010000001.1 GCF_028712645.1 Flavobacterium sp.
CAAACCTATTTAAAGCAAGGGAAAATTGAGGCTGCTTTAAAAACATTAAATAGTGCTATGTTTATGGCAAAAAAATTTAATGACAGCTATTTCAATGCCGATACCAATCGAGCCATTGGAGATTGTTATTCTATGAAAGGAGATTATACAAAAGCATTGGAACTGTATCAAATAGCGTTAAAACTCAATCAAGATAACAAAGAGTTAGTAGGTGTTTCAGAATGCTACATCAGTATTGGATTTGTTTATTTTAAAGAAAAAAATTATGTCAAAGCTATTGATAATACAAATAAAGGATTGGCAATAGCCAAGGAAATAGGTCAATTAGAATTTATAAAAAATGCCTATAGAAACTTGTCGGATATATACAAAGCAACGAATAATTTTAGGTTGGCTTATGAAAATCAAGCTTTGTTTAAGCAAGCGAATGATTCGATGTTCAATACTGAAAAAGACAAAAAAATTACAGCATTGCAATTAACTTATGAGTTTGATAAAAAGCTGGAAGCCACTAGAATTCAACAGCAAAAAAAGGAAGCTATTATGAAAGTGGAAGCTCAAAAACAAAAAAACGCCATTTATTCCATCATCATCATTCTTATACTAGTAATCGCATTTGCAATAGTTACTTTTTTTGATTTAAAGAAAAATAAAAAGCAAAAAACGATTATCGAAAAACAAAACAAACAGATTCAAAGCGCTTTATCCGAAAAAGAAATGCTGATGCGAGAAATTTATCATCGGGTAAAAAACAATCTTCAGTTTGTATCTGCGATGATTCAAATGCAAATTAGCACTTCTAAAAGTAAAAACAACAAAAGCGTACTGAATGATACTTATCGTCGTATTAACGCTATGACATTGGTACACGAGATGTTGTATAACAAAGACAAACTCGAAAGTGTTTCCTTGCAAAAATACCTCACAGAATTGGTAGAAAAACTTAACGAAATGGTCAATGACAGCCATTTGCCAATAAATTTTAAAATTGAAATTGAAGATTTGAACTTTAATATTAATGACTGTATGGCTATAGGTATGATTAGTTCAGAGTTGTTGAGTAACGCTATAAAATACGCTTTTGAAGGAATCGAAAAACCCGAAATCACAATCGATTTATATTTAGATAACAATAGTAAAAAAATTATTTATAAAGTAAAGGACAACGGAATAGGATTTGAAGACAACGCTAATTCTGGACTAGGTTTGCGGTTGATAGATATTTTTACCCGACAATTAAAAGGCACTTTTTCGAGACAAAACAACGCTGGTTCTTCCTTTATTTTTGAATTTCCATACCACCAATAATGACAAACACCACCAAAATACTCGTAGTTGATGATGAAGTGCTTATTGCCGAATTCCTAAAGGACATTCTAGTTTCTTTGGGCTTCATCAATATTCAATTGGCACATAATATGCAACAAACTTTTGTAGAAATAGAACGGTTTCAACCTGAATTGCTGCTGCTGGATATTCGTATGGAAAGAGAATTAGAAGGCATTGAAATTGCCCAAAAAATAAACGAACAATACAACATTCCGTTTGTTTTTATCACGGCACATTCTGATGCGCAAATTATTCGGCAAGCACTCGACACGAATCCATCGGGCTATATTACCAAACCGTTTAAAACGATGGATGTATATGCTGCCATTAATCTCGCTATAAAAAACAAGGCTCTTCAACAAGAAAAAACATTGGTTTTTAAAGACGGTTATGACACGGTTAATCTTCCTACAAATGAGATATTATTTGCCAAAAGCGAAGGCAATTATATTGATTTATTTACCTCCAAAAAAATCTATACCCTTCGCAATTCTTTGGATTGGCTTTTAGAAAATTTACCCGAAAATGAGTTCAAAAAAACGCATCGTTCTTATGTGGTAAATGTAAAAAAAATAGAAAAGATAACTTCAAAAAGTGTCTTTATCAACAACACCGAAATTCCTGTTTCCAGAAATAGTCTCATAGATTTCTTGTAATTTCAAAAGGATATTTGGTCTTATTTTACCATTCACATACAAAGTTTTGCAGTTCACACCATTTTTTTAATATCGGTTTCTGTTCTTATTAGATTTGGATTCTATATTAGAAAATCAAAAAACAATGAGAAAAATTATTTTAAAATTGATGTTGCTTTTTATTTGCTTGCTATTGACAATAAATACAAAGGCACAAACAATTCGTTATGTAAAACCAATTGCTACCGGTACTGGCGATGGCTCTTCTTGGGCAAATGCCACGAACGATTTGCAGGCGATGATTTTTATTTCGGGTGCAGGCGATGAGGTTTGGGTTGCTTCGGGAACCTATTATCCTACTCAATACCCTATATTCAATAGCAATGACCCTTCAACCAACAGTAGTTATCCTACGGATGAACGGGACAAAACTTTTTCGATTAAGGATAATATGAAGTTGTACGGAGGCTTTGTGGGTACTGAAACCTTGCTTTCGCAGCGTCCTGCATACACAAACGATGCTTCGGCTTCTATTCTTAGTGGCGATATAGACAAAGATGGTGCTTTAAATTGGGGCAACTGTTGGCACGTTGTTTTTTCACAATACACTAGTCCAGCAACAATTTTTGATGGATTTACCGTTACAGGTGGACACGCTGTAGGTACAAGAAGGATGGCAGTGCAAGGCTATTATGTTTATCAGAATAGCGGTGGCGGTATGAATTGCACCAGAAATGGTAATGCAACTCTTAACAACATTATATTCAAAGGAAATCAAGCCTCTTTAGGAGGGGGTATTAATAACTTTTCGACCAGTAGTCCAACAATTACCAATTGTAAATTTATTGACAATCTAGCCGTTACGGGTGGAGGTATAAATAGTCAGCAAAATTGTAATCCATCCGTTAGCAATTGTATCTTTAGTACTAATTATTGTACGAGTTCGGGTGGTGGATTGAACTATTATTTAAGTAATCCTACCGTAACCAATTCGGTCTTTACAGGCAATAGAGCAAATGATGCGGGAGGAGCTATTTATGGTACTAATGGCACATTAAATCTTTTAAATTGTACCTTTAGTGCCAATGAAACTCTTGGTAATGGCGGCGCAATACATAGTTCTTATAATACCAATATCAGCAACTGCATCATCTGGGGAAATTCAGCCAACGGAGTTCTGAATAGTAATGCAGGAGGATATTACAATTCTAACATAAATGCTACTTCGTCAGTTAATTATTCTATCGTGCAAGGCTCATCCGTTTATGCAGGTATAGGCAATAGCAATGCCGATCCACTCTTTGTAAATTCGACACTCCCAGCGGGTTCTGATGCGATTTTTGGCACTTCTGATGATGGTTTAGCGTTACAATTTACAAGTCTAGGTGTTGATTCCAGTAACCCAACAACTTCAAGTCCAGCTACTGATATAACTGGTTTTACTCGAGTAGGTGTTTTTGATAGCGGTGCCTACGAAAATAGATGCAATCCTCCAGCACCAACAGTTTCTGCAACACCCTTATTTTGTGGTGCTGTTTTAGAAAATATGGCTGTTGGTTCTAATATAAAATGGTATGATGCACTCACAGGTGGGAATTTATTAAATTCCACAGCCTTATTAGTAAACGGAACAACGTATTATGCAACCCAAACTCCAATCATTGGAAGTTGCGAAAGTCATCCTAGAACGGCTATGACTGCTAATTTTATTCTTACAAGTTGTATTTATACCGCCATTCCTGATACCAACTTTGAACAAGAATTGATAACAAAGGGTTATGATACTGTTATTGACGGAAAAGTTTTAACGGCTAATATTAGTGCAATTACAACTTTGAATGTGTCCAATAAAAACATTGCTTCTTTAACTGGTATTCAGGATTTCGTTAGTTTGACTTCCTTAAATTGTAGTTTCAATCAGTTAACAAGCCTAAATATTGCTGGGCTAATCCATTTATCAGTATTAGATTGTAATAGTAACGCATTGACGAGTTTAAATATTAGTACTTTAGTCAATTTAGCATTTCTTAATTGTGGTTATAATCAGTTAACAAGTTTAAATATAAGCGGACTAAATGCACTACAAGCGGTGTCTTGCGATTACAATCAAATAACAAGTTTAAATGGCTCCGGATTATTAAGTTTAGGGTATATAACCTGCGATCATAATCAATTAACAAGTATAAATATAAGTGGATTAAGCAATTTTATCAATCTAATAGCCGATCACAATCAGTTAACAAGTGTCGATTTAAGTGGTGGAACCAATCCTCATTTATTATATTTACATAACAATCTCTTAACTGATTTAAATCTTAGCGGAAAAACAAATTTAACTGTTTTAAATTGTTTGAACAACCCCAATATCACTTGCATCAGAGTCGATAATGTAACAACTGCAACAAATAATTTAAGTTGGCAAAAAGATGCAACAGCTAGTTATTCTAGTACAAGTTGTACCAGTTCTCCAATTGCAGCAAGTCTACAACATTTTTGTTCTGCTGTAACCATTGCCGATTTAACAGCTTCAGGAACCAATTTAAAATGGTATGCAGATGCTGCTTCTACCACTGTTTTATCTTCTTCAACACCACTTTCTTCGGCAAATTATTATGTTTCTCAAACCATAAACGATGATGAAAGCCCAAGAACAGTGGTAACGGTTGAAGCAAATACAACGCCTATTCCTGGCAACTCTTTAAATTTTGATGGAATTGATGACAGCGTGTCTATTTCTAATCAACCCGTTTCTAATCTTACTAATTTCACTTTAGAAGCTTGGGTATATGCATCAGGAAATTCGTCGCGTCAAACGATTTATGCCGAAGGTAACACTTCAGACGATAACCCTATGTTTTCGATAATCAGGTTGCCTAATACAACAGGTTTTGAAATTATTTTGCGAAACTCAGCAAGTGTGGGACTTATAGTATCGAGTACTACTGGTTTTATGCCATTAAATACTTGGACACATATAGCGTTTGTGAGAACTTCAGAAACAACAGCAAGCTTATATATTAACGGATTAAACACTGATAATTTTACGTTTGCAAACCCCGGAAGTATCGCTGTAAATGTTACCAATATAGGAGTACGCCAGCGAGTTGGTTTTGATGATTGGTTTAACGGAAATCTGGACGAAGTTCGTATTTGGAATCGGACTTTACCAATAGCTGAAATACAAAATAATAAGGATAATGAACTAGTTTCAGGTCAAACAGGCTTAGTTGCTTATTATAAATTTAATCAAGGAATTAACAACGCAAACAATACAACAATAAACACACTAACAGATTCTAGTGGAAATACTAATACTGGAACATTAAATGGCTTTGCCCTGACTGGCTCAACTTCAAACTGGGTTGCGATGAGTCCTATTGCGACAACGACAGCACCCCAAACTTTGTGTAATGGAACAGTAGCTGATTTAACAGCGACAGCAACGGGAACAATAAATTGGTATGATGTGGCAACAGGTGGTTCTCCATTGGTTGGAACAACAACCTTAACAACAGGAACGTATTACTATACGCAAACAATAAGTGGTTGCGAAAGTGCAAGAATAGCCGTGTTAGTAACTGCAAATCTTTCGCCAACGCCAACAGCAAGCGCACAAGTTTTTGGTAATGGAGCAACAGTTGCCAATTTAACAGCATCAGGAACAGGAACAATCAATTGGTATGATGTTGAAACAGGAGGTTCTCCATTGGTAGCAACAACAACCTTGATAACAAGAACTTATTATGTTTCGCAAACAGTAGGAACTTGCGAAAGTTCAAGAACAGCGGTTTCTGTAACTGTAGGAGTTCCTGCTCCAACGGCTGTAAGCCCGCAAGTATTTACAGGAACGGCTACTTTAGCCGATCTGACAGCTACAGGAACAGCCATTCAATGGTATGCCACGGCAAGTGGAGGATTAGCATTAGCAAACACCACAAGCCTAACGGATGGAGCAACCTATTATGCGAGCCAAACCCTAAATTCTTGCGAAAGTCTTAACCGCTTAGCTGTTACTGTAACTAAAATAAGTGAACCCGCCCAAACTGTTTGCAATTCTTCAACAGTAGCTGATTTAGTAAGTACAGCAAGTGCTGGTGCAACTATAAATTGGTATAGTGCCCCTTCGGGAGGTGTAGCATTAACAGGCGGTACTGCTTTAAGCGCAGGTATATATTATGCTGAACAAACAATTGCTGAAAACACCAGTGCTTTGGGCAGCGGATTTTTAAATCCTACTGGAGTTAGTGTACAGGCCGATGGCAAAATTGTAGTGGCAGATTATGGAAACAATGCTATCAAAAGAATGAATGCTGATGGTACAGCTATTGTAACATTAGGTAGCGGATTTTTAAATCCTACTGGAGTTGCCGTTCAAACTGACGGCAAAATTTTGGTAGCCGATACTAATAACGGTGCTATCAAACTAATGAATGCCGATGGAACAGGCATTGTAACACTAGGAAGTGGATTTAGTAATCCTACAGGAATTGCCATTCAAGCCGATGGCAAAATTTTGGTGTCCGACATAGGAAATGGTACTCTCAAACGAATGAATGCCGATGGAACAGGCATTGTAACACTCGGTAGTGGATTTTCTGTTCCTTATGGAGTTGCCGTTCAGGCCGATGGCAAAATTTTGCTAACAAACTTTAGCTCCCATACTGTTAAACAAATGAATGCCGATGGAACTGATCTTGTAACACTAGGTAGTGGATTTAATCTTCCTTATGGAGTTGCCGTTCAATCTGACGGCAAAATTTTGGTGGTCAATACGGGTAATAATAGTCTCAAAAGAATGAATGCCGATGGAACAGGGATTATACCATTAGGAAGCGGATTGTGGAATCCTTATGGAATTACCGTTCAATCTGATGGTACTATTTTGGTGGCAGATGGCAACAATCATACCATCAAAAAAATAACTGTAGCAAGCGTTTCTAACCGTGTAGCGGTAAATATAATAGTGAATACACCTCCAATAGCTCCAACAGCAAATGCACAAACGTTTTGTAGTGGTGCAACAGTTGCTGATTTAGTGGCAACAGGAACCGCTTTGCAATGGTATGATGTTGCATCTGGAGGAAGTGCTTTACTTTTAACAGATGTTTTAGCAACAGGAACGTATTATGTTTCGCAAACAATTACTGGTTGTGAAAGTGCTAGAACTTCGGTTTCGGTAACCCTTGGAAACACAACAACTTGGAATGGTTTATGGGATAATGGCGCACCAACATCTTACTCAAAAGTAATTATAGCAAGCGATTTCACAGCAATCGCGGATTTATCGGCGTGTAGTTTAGACATCACAGGAACAGCCGTTGTTTCGGTTCCAACAGGATTTAATTTCAACATTTCTGGTGCAGTTACCGTTGCTCCTACTGCCAGCTTGACCTTCGAGAATGATGCTAATCTCGTTCAAATTGACAATGTAGCCAATGCCGGAAACATTACCGTAAAACGAAACAGTTCACCATTGATACGACAAGATTATACATTATGGTCTTCGCCAGTTGCTGGGCAACAATTGCTAGCGTTCTCCCCCGCTACCTTGATCAATCGTTTTTATATTTACAATCCAACGACTAATTTATATAACACCATTGCTCCAACGTTTGATTTCAACATAGGAACTGGTTATTTAATCCGTATGCCCAATACGCATCCTACAATTCCAACCATCTGGAATGGAGTTTTCTCGGGTGTACCAAATAACGGCACAATCAATTACACAATGACTGATGGCGGAGTAGGATTCCGTTTCAATTTAACAGGAAATCCATATCCATCTCCAATAAATATGGCACGATTTGTCACTGACAACACTAACATAACTGGAACCTTGTACTTTTGGAGAAAAACAAACAATCCATTAAGTCCATCGTATTGCTCTTGGACTGCAGGAACATTTACCACAAATGGCGAAGCCCAAGTTGTAGATCCAAATGGAATCATCCAAACAGGACAAGGATTCTTTGTTGAAGCCAACGGAACAGGTACCGCTTTGACATTTAAAAACACGCAAAGAATCGGGAACACCGTAGGCCAGTTTTTCAAAACCAAGGCTGTAGAAAGAAACAGAATTTGGCTGAATGCTACCAATACATCAGGTGCTTTTTCGCAAATGGCAGTTGGTTACATCACTGATGCTACACAAGGCGTGGATGCTTTTGACGGAAAATATTACAATGATGGAGCGATTGCTTTGAGTTCAATAATCGACAATAATGATTATGCAATCCAAGGACGCGCCTTGCCTTTTGATGCTAATGATGTTGTGCTAATGAGTTTTAGTGCAAAAACTGCTGGCGATTACAGCATTGCCATCGATCACGTGGACGGATTGTTTTCAGGAAGCCAAAGTATCGTCTTGAAAGATAATCTTACCGGTGCAGAAACCGATTTGAAAGCTGGAGCATACACCTTTACGGCAGCGGCAGGAACGGACAAAACGAGGTTTACCTTGAAATACCAGAAAACTTTAGGAATCAATAATCCTACTTTCGACGAAAACAGCGTTACGGTCTTTAAAAACAAAGGTGTAATTTCGATAAAATCTGTTGGCACTACCATTGCAAACGTGAAAGTATTTGATATTCTAGGGCGATTGATTTTCGAAAAGTCGAAAGTTAATGCAAGCGAAACCAGTATTGATGGAAGTAAATTTGCCAACCAAGTTTTGATGGTAAAAATCACTTCGGAAGCAAACAAAGTAGTAAACAAAAAAGTAATAAACTAATAAGAAGATTTATTTTTCGGTTGTTCGTGGATTCGAATGACCGAATAATCAAATTATAACAAATGCACGATTATGAAAAATAATTTATTAAAATATTGCCTGATTGCTTTTTGCCTGTGTATTAATTTCGTGATGTTTGCCCAAGCTCCTGGATCTAATAATGACACCGGAAATCTAGAAACTGATGATGCTCCTGCTGCTCCAATCGATAACTACCTTTGGGTCCTGGCTTTGGTTGGTTTGGTTTTCGTTTTCCTGAGATTTAAGGCTATTCAAGACAAGAAAATCCAAAGTTAAAAAACTATAAAAAAGAAACGATTTCCAATAAAACAAAAGCTAACGAAGTTCAACTCGATTTATCGAAACTTCCGACGGCTTCGTACTTTGTAAAAGTGGTTTCCGATGGAAAATCGAAAATAATAAAAGTGATTAAAAAATAGGTTTATTCCATTTTTGATTCAATTAAAAAAATTCCCGCAAATTGCGGGAATTTTTGTTATATAAACTTAATCGTTTTTTTTTAAAACGGCATATCATCATCATCTTCTTCATTCAAATTACTACCGAAGGCTTCATTTGCAGATGGAAGATTTTTGGTTTGAAAAGGATTGTCGTCATGGTTCATTTTAGATGGTAAATCATCAAAACCGCCACTGTATTCTTCAAGGTTATCAAATTTACCTAATTGTCCAATAAATTTTAATCGAACATTTTCAAGAGAACCATTTCTATGTTTGGCAATGATAAATTCGGCTTGACCCGCTGATGGTGATTGCTCATCATCGTCCCATTCTTCAATTTTGTAATATTCAGGTCTGTAAATAAAGGATACAATATCGGCATCTTGCTCAATTGCACCCGATTCACGAAGGTCAGAAAGCAAGGGTCTTTTGCTCGAACCACGAGTTTCTACGGCACGCGATAACTGTGATAATGCAATCACAGGAATATTTAACTCCTTTGCCAATGCTTTTAAATTTCTAGAAATTGTAGAGATTTCCTGCTCTCTGTTTCCACCGCCTTTTCCGTTTCCACCAGCAGTCATTAATTGCAAATAATCGACGATGATAATTTTAATTCCGTGTTGTGAAGCTAGACGTCTTGCTTTTGCTCTTAAATCAAAAATAGAAAGCGAAGGCGAGTCATCAATATAAAGCGGTGCTTTTTCTAGGTCTTTAACTTTAACACTTAATTGTTCCCACTCGTGTTTTTCTAATTTTCCAGTTCTTAATTTCTCTGAAGACAAACCTGTTTCCGACGAAATTAATCTGGTAATTAACTGTACTGAGGACATCTCTAACGAAAACAAAGCCACTGGGTGTCCAAAATCTATGGCAATATTACGAGCCATTGAAAGTACAAAAGCAGTTTTCCCCATCCCCGGCCTAGCCGCAATAATAATCAAATCGCTTGGTTGCCATCCTGAAGTAATTGCATCCAGTTTTGTAAAACCAGTTTCTACACCACTCAATCCTTTTTGGTTGGCTATTTCCTCAATTCTTTTTTTGGCTTGCAACACCAAGCTTTGTGCGGTTTCGGAACTACGTTTTATATTGCCTTGGGTAACTTCATACAACTTAGATTCCGCTTTGTCTAATAAATCAAAAACATCGGTAGTTTCATCATACGATTCTTCTATAATATCCGAAGAAATACGTATCAAACTACGTTGGATAAACTTTTGAAGAATGATTCTGGAGTGAAATTCGATGTGTGCCGAAGAGGATATTTTTTGGGTAAGTTGAATCAAGTAAAAATCGCCTCCAGCCAAGTCTAATTTTGCATTTTTTCGCAACTGTGCCGAAACGGTTAATAAGTCAATCGGCTGTGTATCTGTAAACAGCTGAACGATAGCTTCAAAAATATGTTTGTGTGCCTCTTTATAAAAAGCATCAGGTTGCAAAATGTCTATTACCTCATCAACCCCTTTTTTGTCAATCATCATCGCACCAAGTACAGCCTCTTCTAAATCTATTACCTGCGGTGGCAACTTCCCTTTTTCAAGGTTAATTATAGCTGTTTTATCTATTCGAATTGGGTTTATATTCTTGACGTTTTCCATATAGCGAAAGTAACAAAAATTAAAAAAACATTACTATTGAGTTATTACAAAAAATTGTTTATAACCAACCATTCTTTGTTAATAACCAAAAAAAAATCCGAAGTGACGTGGCTTCGGATTTTTTAAAATTTTGTGAGTTTTTACTCTTTAAATTCACCCATTTTACTGTATTTATCCATCCTTTGGGCGACTAACTCTTCTGTTGATAAGTCTTTCATTTCATTGAACCCTTTCATGATATATTTTTCCACCGTTTTGAAAGTGGTTTCTCTATCATAATGTGCTCCACCAAGTGGTTCTGGAATAATATCGTCTATCAATTTTTGTTTTTTCATATCGGAAGAAGTCAATTTCAAAGCTTCGGCAGCTTGTTCTTTGTAATCCCAACTTTTCCAAAGAATAGAAGAACAAGATTCTGGTGAGATAACAGAATACCAAGTGTTTTCTAACATATAAACCTTATCTCCTACTCCTATTCCCAAGGCTCCACCTGAAGCACCTTCACCAACGATAACAACAATAATAGGAACTTTCAACCGAATCATTTCGATAATATTTCTGGCAATAGCTTCTCCTTGTCCACGTTCTTCTGCTTCAATTCCAGGAAATGCGCCTGGTGTGTCTACAAAAGATAAAACCGGAATACCAAATTTTTCGGCCATTTTCATCAATCTCAAGGCTTTTCGATAACCTTCAGGATTTGGCATTCCAAAATTTCTATATTGTCTCGTTTTAGTATTGTATCCTTTTTGTTGACCAATTATCATAAACGATTGCCCGCCAATTTTTCCTAAACCACCTATCATCGCTTTATCATCCTTGAAGCCTCTATCGCCGTGTAGTTCAAGAAAAGTATCTCCGCAAAGAGCTTTAATATGGTCTAAAGTATAAGGTCTTCTAGGATGTCTCGACAATTGTACTCGTTGCCAAGCAGTCAGATTTTTATAAATATGTTTTTTAGTATCTTCAAGTTTTTTGCTGATTTGTTGGCAAGTATTTGTAACATCAACATCTGATTCTTGGCCTATTACAAGACATTTGTCTAACTGGTCTTCAAGTTCTTTTATTGGAAGCTCAAAATCTAAATATTCCATGGAGTATGTGCGTTTTGTTTGTGATTTGAAATGCAAATATAAAATTTAAAATTGTCAAAATTGTTTATTTCGAATCTAATTGCGAATAAATCCACAAAAAAAATCAACGAAAACAACTATTCTTTAGATGTATTATAGCGCTTAATAAAGCCATTCAGGATAACAGTAATAACAATTAGGATGGCTCCAATGTAAAACTCAATACTCATTTTTTCTTTTCCTCCAATAATAAAATAGGCTAAAATAATACCGTAAACAGGTTCTAAACTAGTAGTTAACATAACTGTGTATGGAGATAATTTCTCCATAATTTTGACCGATGCGGTAAAGGCATAAGCAGTACAAATGGAAGCAAGAATTAGAAGTAAGAGCCAATCATTGGTTGTTAGTATAAAAAAATCAGTTGTAAATTTATGTTTAAATAAAAAATAAATAGAAATAAAACCAACTCCCGACATAAATTCATAGAATGTAATCACAGAAGATTCGTGTTTATGAATCAATTTTCCGTTCATAAGCGTGAACAAAACTCCTATAATTATTGAAGCCAAAGCATAGAGTATCCCTTCAAAATAATTGATTTCAACTTGCAAAATTAAAATAAGACCTGCAATAATTACCAGCCCAAAAAACACTTCATACCAAAGTACTTTTCGACCATAAAAAAGAGGTTCTAATATGGAAGTAAAAAAGGCTCCCAACGAAAAAACAGCAAGAGTAACGGATACATTAGAAATGTGAATGGCTTGGAAAAAAAATATCCAATGAACGGCTATTAAAAGTCCGACAAAAATCAATTTAAAAAATTCTTTTACCGGAATTCGAAAGGATATCTTTTTAAATAGAATAAAAAGGAATAGAAAAGCTCCTGCAAAAAGCATTCGATACCAAACTAAAGCATCGGCTTTAATTGAAATCAGAGCACCTAGTACTGCTGTAAAACCCCAAATAAATACAATTAAATGAAGATTTAGATAGGTCTTTAATTTATCTCTTTGCATTTCGTAATAAAAAAATGGCTAAAACTCCGAAAACTATATTAGGAAACCAAACAGCTAATAAAGGTGGAAAACTTGATTTTTCGGCCAATGTTCCAAAAATCTTGTCGAAAAACACAAAAGCAAAAGCCAACGCAATTCCAATAGCTAAACTCAATCCCATTCCTCCACGTCGTTTCATTGACGAAACTGCAACCGCAATAATAGTCAGTATAAATGCCGAAGCTGGAATACTGTATTTTTTATATAAAACTACTAAATATACATTTACATTTGAAGAACCTCGACCTCTTTCTTTGTCAATAAATCGGTTTAATTTTCCTAAGTTTAATGTTTCGGCAATATAAACCACCGGGGTCAAATCCTCTAAATCAAAACTAAATTTAGCGTCTTTTTTGTCCAATTTTTCAATTTTATCTCCTAATTCCCCAACGGTTCTTTTGGTGTAATCGAACATCGTGTAGTTTTTTGTTTTAGGATTCCATTGAATCCTGCTTGCCGAAATTTTATATACTAATTTATCCTTTTTGAACTTCTCATAGGTAAAATTATAGGCTGTTTTTGAAACCGTATTAAAACTATTGACATAGATAAATTCATTACTGCTTATTTGTCTAAATACATCTGTATTATTACCTCTCATCTGTTCTTTTCCACCAGTTCTAAGGTAGGTGTAGCGAAAATTATTAAAACCTTCACTGGATCTCGGAACGATAAAGAAACCCATTAATAATACGACTACTGAAACAATTGCAGCTCCAATAATGAATGGTCTCAAAAATCTAGTAAATGAAATTCCTGAACTCAATATGGCTATAATCTCAGTATCATTGGCCAGTTTTGAAGTAAACCAAATTACGGATAAAAATAGAAATATCGGAAATAATAAATTAGTAAAATAGATTGTAAAATGATAGTAATAGATGGCGATATCAACAAATGGAATCTTGTTTTCCAGCATAAAATTGATCTTCTCAGAAACATCAATAATAATCCCGATGGGAGCAAACAAAGCCAACATCACCACAAAAGTGGTTAAATATTTTTTAAGGATGTATTTGTCTAATATATTCATTTTTTTGGTCTTGGGTTGTGGGTGTTAGGTGTTGGGTTTTGATACATTACTTATACCTATGACCCCAAACCTTATTACAATCTCTGGCTCATATTTCGAACCATCATTTCTTTCCAAGTTCTAAAATCTCCGGCTAAGATATGCTTTCTAGCCTCACGAACCAACCACATATAAAATCCGAGATTGTGTATCGTAGCAATTTGTTTTCCAAGGTATTCATTGGCAGCAAAAAGGTGTCTTAAGTAAGCTTTTGTATATTCAGTATCGACAAAAGTATGCCCCATTTCGTCCACTGGCGAAAAGTCATCTTCCCACTTTTTGTTTTTAATGTTAATAGTTCCATTAGCAGTAAACAGCATTCCGTTTCTGGCATTACGCGTTGGCATTACACAATCAAACATGTCAATTCCTAAAGCAATATTTTCGAGAATATTTATCGGAGTTCCCACGCCCATTAAATATCGAGGTTTGTCTTCTGGCAAAATATCACATACAATTTCAGTCATTGCATACATTTCTTCGGCTGGTTCGCCAACTGAAAGTCCACCAATTGCATTTCCTTGTTGTCCCGAATTAGCGATATATTCAGCCGATTGTTGACGCAAATCTTTATAAGTACTTCCTTGAACAATCGGGAAAAAAGTTTGGTCGTAACCGTATTTTGTAGGCACTTTTTCCAAATGATTAATGCATCTATCCAACCAACGATGCGTCATTTTCATCGATTTTTGTGCATAGCGATAATCACAAGGATAAGGAGTGCATTCGTCGAAAGCCATAATGATATCAGCACCAATGGTACGTTGAATTTCCATTACATTTTCAGGAGTAAAAACGTGATAAGAACCGTCGATATGCGATTTGAACTTCACTCCTTCTTCCTTTATTTTTCGGTTTGCCGAAAGTGAGTACACTTGGTAGCCACCAGAATCAGTCAAAATATTCCTGTCCCAATTCATAAATTTATGCAAACCACCCGCTTTCTCCAAAATTTGGGTTTGTGGACGCAAGTATAAATGGTAGGTGTTTCCTAGAATAATATCCGGATTAATCTCCTCTTTTAATTCACGTTGGTGTACTCCTTTTACGGAAGCAACCGTTCCCACAGGCATAAAAATTGGGGTTTCAATCACGCCGTGATCAGTAGTAATACTTCCTGCTCTGGCTTTGGTATGCGGATCTTTTTGTAATAAATCAAACTTCATCTGTCGTTTTTATTGTTTTTTTTGGTCAGATGTAATTCGCCAATAATCTCTTTTTTTTATTCAAGATTTGTTATGGCTCATTTCACAAATGCTTTTTCAGTGCGCAAAGATAAATGATTTAGATTTTAGTCCCGACACTTCGGGATAGGATTTAGGATTTTATTTAACAAGTCAGGTTTTAAAGTTTATTTTTTAGAAATTAACCCGTTGAGTTTAATTATATATATCTTTTTAAAATGCATTCATTTCAAGAAAATTTATAATCAATTATCAAGACATTGTGTTGTGCATAAAAAAACAGTAGTAAACGGAAGCTTACTACTGTCTAAAAATGGCACTTATATTTTTTATTAATCCTGAATAATCTCTTTTTCAGTATGAATCATTATTTTACTTCAATAAACTCTGGTTCATAAGGAGGAATTGAAAAATTACCATTATACTTTTTATCAAAAAGAATACTTGTAGATTTTCCTTTCATTGGTATCTCTTTAGGTTCTCCACTTATATTTAGGTAAAGAAAATGGTTTTTATCAATTTGACGCGCCATTACACCCGAAGGTACATTAGGTCCTTTTTTAATTCCTAATTCATCGATAAGCTCATCCAACAAAGGATTAAGTACGCTTCCATCAGCTGGTAAACCAACATAGATTGCTTTTCCTTTGCCATATTTATTGGAAGTCATAATTGGATAATCCTTATCCAAACTAGTGATACTTCCAATAACCTCAGCCCCTTTCAGGTCAATTACATCAAATCTTGTTGATTCTGTATCAACTGCTTTTCCTTTATATGTAAATTCAAGTTTTCTACCCTTGTATGATTTACGAGATATTTCGTTAAATGGCTCTGTTTCTTCAAAACTTGCAATGCGTATTCCGAATACATCGCTCAAACGTCCAGGATGTGTCGAAGCAAATACCTGACCTGTTTCGTCCACAAGTGCTGAATTGCTTGTCATAATAACCGTTCCACCATTTTTCACAAAGTCACGGATTTTTGTGGCAGTAACTTCATCCATAACTGTCACTCCAGGAACAATCAGCAATTTATATTTTAATGCACTTTTGCTGATTTCCACAACATTGGCATCCATATTACGATAATAAAACAAGTTCCAACAAGATTGCAATTGATCATCTTGTTGCATTGGAAAAGAACTGCTTGCAATCTGACTTGGAAAAGAAAAAGCCATACCAACTTCTGGTTGTGGCTTATATGGAAAATATTTCCCGATTTTATTAAATTCGGTTGCCATTTGTTTATATTCATCATATTTACGGTTTGGAACTCCATCCCAATCAAGCATTCCTTGCAGGTATTGCTCTTCGCCCGCCCACATACTTTGCCAAGTCCAGCCACACACCATTTGGTTTCCATACATAAGAGTGGCATAAGCCGATTTACGAATAGAATTTGGAACAGCCGTCATTGTCGTAAACTCACTACACCAAAAAGGGTTTTTACTTTCAAACTGGATACGAGAAATTCCAAAAGAAGAGTTCATAACTCCCCAATTGGTTATCAATGAATTCCCAGGATAAAACCCCGCACCGTGACGTGTCATTTTTCCAGAATATGCAATCTCCGAATAATCAAAATACCTTAATGCGCTGTAAAACCAAGCATTCGTATTAGTCAAAACATCAGGAGCATTTGCATTAACCTTATCAAGGACTTTAAGCAAAAACTCATTGATTTCATCAGACTCAAAACGACGAAAATCGAGAACTCTTTCAGGAGCACCAACTATCGAACCAGACATAGGCAAACCTACTTCCTCAAAATCATTAATTCTACGAGACCAACGCTGACCTGCCCATGCTTTATTTAAGTTCTCAGCTGTGTTGTATTTTTTCTTTAACCAGATTATAAACCTTTCTCTTGCACTTTCAGAATATGAAATTGGACCGTCACCCGATTCATTATCTATTCCAAATGCCAATAATGCAGGATGTTTTGCATAATGCTTTGTAATGGCTTCAGTATATCGTAGTGCATATTTTTGGTAGTTTGGATCCCCAATATCATCCATATAGCGGTGGTTTGGGTAAAGTTTATTTCCACTTGAATCAACAATATCAATCGCTGGGAATTTTTGATGTAACCAAATTGGAGCAGGACGTACGGCAATATCCAAAATCACTTTAATTCCTGCTTTATTCATCAAATCCATCACAGTATCAAACCATTGAAAATCAAAATTCCCTTCTGATGGTTCATAACTATCCCAAGCCAAATGTCCCATACGTACTGATTTGAAACCTGCTTCTTTCATTAACTGAATATCCTTTTTTATCTTTTCAATATTCCTATCGTCATGTGGATGATAATTGGATCCAACATATAATTCTTGGGCTTGCGATAAAAAACTAGATAAGAAAAAAACACCTATTAGAAAAAGAGTTTTATAAACTTTTGTAATCATATTATTATTATTATTATTTCTTTTGTGTTGTATTAAAAGATATGCCGTGTTTTGAAATATTAAAAAACACTTATTGCACATTATATTTTATTCCTTTTGTTGTTAAGTCCCAATCATCGCTTCTGAATGGTGATGCGGGAAATTTTTCTTTATTGAAAAGGTTGATTTCACTGTCATCGTCTGCCCAACCATAATGAACGGCGATAGGATTTTGCACCATTTCGCTGGAAACTATTACTTTATTATCTTTGATAATTGCCTTCGCAGGATAAAAAACTTTATCAGCTCCTGCAATTTCAAATCCTTTTACAGTTCCATCTTTGTCAGAAGTTGATAATCCTGTTCCGATGTTGTCAAAGGTTAGAATTATTTGGTTTCCTTTTATTTCCAAGGATTTATAAGTTGGTCCGCTATAAATCATTTTTTTGCCATAAACATTATTCAGGGCAATCGCAGCCAATCGTTTGCCTACATCTTGTTTGTTTGTTGGATGAATGTCTTTTGCGTTTCCAATATCCGTAGTTACCGCCATTCCTGTGTTTGGCAATTGCAAAGTTTGGGTTTGTGCTTCACGAAGTTCCGCCCATTTGCTGCCTTTGTTGCTATTGCCTCCAAACTCGTCAAAAGTGGATAATTGCACAAAATAAAAAGGAAAATTACCTTGATTCCATTTGGTTCTCCAATCAGTTATCATCAATGGGAATGCTTTTTTGTATTCTTCCGCCCTGTGCACATTGGCTTCGCCTTGGTACCATAAAACGCCTTGAAAAGCATACGGAATCAATGGATTGACCATCGCATTGTACAACAACGAAGGCAAACTATTGGGAGATAAAGAAGTTTTTGCCGCAATTACTTTATATTTCCATTTTCCTTCCAAAGGAACTATTTTGTTGCCAAGAGTCAGTTTCAAATCCGAAGATTCTCCGTATATTCCACCACCGCCACTGCTGTCAACAATTCTTACGGCAATAACATTTTTGCCTTCTTTCAATATATTTGCCGAAACGGCATAGACTCTTTTCGCACTCCAAAGGGTGTTGCTACCCACTTCAATTCCATTAACGTAAGTGATGTCTTCATCATCAATTTTTGACAAGCTTAAAGTCGCATTATTTTTAATGTCTTCTGCGGAAAGTGTTACTGTTTTTCGCATCCAAACCACGCCGTCCAAATCCGTCAATTGTTGGTTTTCCCATAATCCTGGTGCGTTAAGTTCACCCCAGCCCGCATCATTAAATCCTGATTCTTTAAAACTGGTTTCGTTGGCTGTACTTACCTCACCACCTTGAATTTTACCGATTCTTTCTCTTATTGTTTTTGCGTACAATTTCGAAATAGAATCAAAACTCATCATAGGCACTTTGGCAATCATTCCCTTAAAATCCCCACTTTTCTCGAATGCTTCACGGCTTGTCCAAGTTTCCACACAAGTTCCTCCCCAAGACGTATTGATGATTCCGATTGGGATTTTTAATTCGGCATATAATTTTTTGGCAAAAAAGTAACCCACGGCAGTAAAATCACCCACCGTTTCTTTATTGCAAACTGTCCATTTCCCAGCTTTTAAATCCTCTTTTGGCGAACCGCTCATATCTTGGGCAACACCAAAATGACGAATCATTGGGTAATTGGAATCTTCGATTTCTGCTTTAGCATTCATCGTTTTATACATTTGAAATTCCATATTAGATTGACCACTGCAAATCCAGACTTCTCCTACCAAAACATCTTTTATGGTAATGGTGTTCTTTCCTTTAACAATCATTTCAAATGGACCTCCAGCTTTTTCAGCTTTCAAATTCACCATCCACTTTCCATTTTTATCAGCTTTGGTTTTTACAATTTGTTTATTGAAACGTATTTCAATTTTTTCATTGGCATCTGACCAACCCCAAACAGGAATTGATTGGTCACGTTGCAGAACCATACCATCATTAAACAATAAAGGAAGCTTTACATTAGCATTAGAATAAATGCTAAAGCATAAAAAAAGGAATGCAAAATATTTTTTCATTTTTATTAATTTATAATTAAAGAAACACCAAGTTTCCTTTTAAGATTTATTTAGTTTCAAACTGTTAGAACTTCAAAAAAAAGGTTTAAAAACGATTTGGTTTTTACCAATTTATTTCTAATTTCTTCCCTTTTTTCAAAGTAATTGCTTTTTTACTATTGCCAGAAACAAGTGTTGTTTTCCCTCCTTTTTTAGAAAAAACAGTCAATTTTTTTAAGGTTTTGGCATTCCATTCCATCGAAATTTCAAAGCCTCCTCTTGCACAAATTCCTTTTACAGATCCGTTATCCCAAGCATCTGGCAAAGCAGGCAATAACCTAATTTCATTTTCATTGGACTGAACCAACATTTCAGCAACGGCGGCAGCTCCGCCAAAATTTCCATCAATTTGAAAAGGGGGATGTGCATCGAATAAATTAGGATATGTCCCTCCTCCTCTTCTTGGCGTCTCCGTTTTTTTACCATCAGGATCAACATATTTAAGCAACTCTCTGTACATTTTGTAGGCACGATTTCCGTCCCAAAGTCTTGCCCAAAGATTAATACGCCATCCTTTTGACCATCCAGTTGTTTCATCTCCTTTTATTTCTAAAGTCTTTTTACAAGCTTGAGCCAAGTCTGGTGTTTTTTCTGGCGTGATTTGTTCTCCCGGAAAAAGTCCGAACAAATGCGATTGATGACGGTGTTTTGGATCTTCATCATTCCAATCAAAATACCATTCTTGCAAATTTCCTTTTTTCCCAATTTGATATGGATACAGTTTAGACATTGCAATTTCGAGTTTTAATCTGAATTCAGCATCAATATTTAAAACTTTTGAAGCTTTGATTGTTTTATCAAAACATTCTCTAATCATTGCCAAATCAGCCGTTCCTCCATACATTGTGGCTCCTACAAAACCATCAGGTGTACTATATTTATTCTCTGGAGAAGTTGATGGAGATGTAATTAGATAGCTGTTTTTATCTGTTATCATCCATCCTAAAAAGAACTCAGAAGCTCCTTTCATAATAGGATAACCTTCCTTTTTTAAATAATTTTTATCTTGAGTAAAAACATAATGTTGCCAAATATGTGTACTTAACCACGCGCCAGCAGTATTCCAACAAGCCCACATCGGTTCTTCTTTTCCAAAAACACCAACAGGATTACTCATTGCCCAAATATCTGAGTTATGTGATGCAGACCATCCTTTATTTACTCCGTAAAAAGTCTTAGCAGAAATCTTTCCTGTAACCGAAAGATTTTTAATGAAACTCAAAAGTGGCTTATGCATTTCAGAAAGATTGGTATTTTCGGCAAGCCAATAATTCTCTTCCAAATTGATGTTCATTGTGTAATTACTTCTCCAAGGCGCATGGAGATAAGGATTCCACAAGCCTTGTAAATTAGCTGGAACTCCCAATGTTCGAGAACTGCTAATCAATAAATACCGTCCAAAATTAAAATACAGAATTTCAAGATTTTTATCTTCTTTTCCATCTGCATAACGCAACAAACGTTCGTCCGTTGGCAAGTTCGGAGCTTCCGTTTTTCCTAAATTCAAGGCAACTCGATTATAGAATTTTTGGTAATCGCTAATATGAGATTGTTTTAATTTGTCAAATGATTTTGCAAAAGCTTTATTCAAATTTTTCAAAGCAATTGCTTTATCATTTAAACCTTGTGTGGCAGGATTTTTATCGAAACCATTGAAACTGGTTGCAATCGACACATAAATTAAGGCTTCGGTGCCATTTTTCAAACCTAAACTAGTATCGGAACTTACAATTGTTCCATCCGTGTTTTTAATTTTCATCAAAGTAGTAAATCGGGTTCCTCTTTCTTTTTCCAAAAGAAAAGACGGCACCGTTTGATAACCAGGATGATCATAAATTGGTGCAACACCATTCATTGCAAGCTGATTGTCCTTTACTTCCGTTTTGTATTTTAATAAACTGCTGGAATTAATATCAAAATTTAATGCTCCTTTTTGACTACTTGTCAATTTGATTACCATAATTTGATCTGGTGCTGAAACAAAGTATTCACGGGTAAATTTCACACCATCTACTTCATAAGTCACTTTGGAAACAGCATTAGAAATGTCTAATTCTCTATGATAATTGGAAACTTTCCCAGAATTATGGTTATTAATTTCCATCGTTCCCAGTGGCTGATACGCCTCTGAATTTTTTCCTTGAATTTTTTTATTCAGTTCTTCTGCCAGTTTGTAATTTTCATTTTTTAATGCTTCGCGAATAGCAGGCAAATTTTTGTATGCTTCAGGATTCATATTAGCATTTACAGGTTCTCCCGACCAAAGTGTGATGTCGTTTAAATAAATTTTGTCCGAATCTACACCTCCAAAAACGGTTGCACCCATTTTTCCATTGCCTAAAACCAAGCATTCCTCAAAAAAATCGGCAGGTTGTTTGAACCAAAGAATATGGTCGGATTGAGCAGAAGCTATTCCACAAAAAGAGAAAAAAATAGAAACTAAAAATAGTCTACTGAAATTGTTTGATTGCATAATTATTGATGCTGTTTTTTTATTATTTATCATCTTATAATTATAAATTGACTCCAGCAAAAACTGGAGTCAATTTTAATTAAAACCTTAATTACTAAATTCTTACTTAATGCTAATTTGAATTTCTTTTTTAATATCACGAGAAGAACTTCCTAATCTCAAAGTATAATTTCCTAATTCTACTGTCCATTTTTTAGCATCAACATTGTAATAAGCCAATTCTTTTACTGGAACTTGAATCGTAATAGTTTGTGAATTTCCGGCTTTTACCAATACTTTTTCAAAGCCTTTCAACTCTTGGGCGGCACGGGTAATTTTCGAATCGGATTTGGAAGAATACAATTGTACCACTTCTTTACCATCTACTTTTCCAGTGTTTTTCAATTCTACAGAAACTGAGATTGTCTCATCAGTTGCATATTCTTTTTTATCAGATTTAGCATTTTCGAAAGCAAAAGTAGTATAAGACAATCCATATCCAAAAGGATAAAGAGGCTCTATTTTCTTCGTGTCAAACCAACGGTATCCTACCAAAATTCCTTCTGAGTAAGTAACCGTTTTATCACCAGGGAAACTGTTAGTAGCGTGTGCAGGCGAATCCATAATATTTTTAGGCATTGTCCAAGGCAATTTTCCTGAAGGGTTTACTTTTCCTAATAACACGTCGGCTAAGGCATTTCCACCTTCGGAACCATTGAACCAACTCCAAACTAAAGTGGATGTTTTATTTTTTATTGCTTCAATATCAAAAGGAGCGCCTGCAATCATAACAACAATTGTGTTAGGGTTTGCTTCTCTAACTTTATTAATTAATTCTTCTTGTCCAAATGGTAATTTTAAATTTCTACGATCCGAAGCTTCTGTTTCATAATCACGGTTAGAACCTGCAAAAACAATAGCAATATCAGATTTTTTAGCAGTTTCAATAGCTTCTTGCAATTTAGCTGGATCTAATTGATCGATGGTTACTGGACCACTCAAGGTAATGTCGCCTAATTTTCCTGACTTTTTTTCTTCATAACGCTCCAAATACCCTTCTGCATAATTAATTTTGATAGCACTTGGCAATCTGTTTTGCAAACCTTCCAAAGGCGTAATTTCTCTTTTAGTTTTTACACCTGCACCAAATCCACCCAAAGCATTTTTCTTAGTGGCATTGTTCCCAATTACGGCAATTGATTTTATTCCATTTAACTGCAAAGGCAGTACATTTTTATCATTTTTCAATAAAACAATGTTTTCTGTCGCAATTTTGTAAGCATCTTGATAATGGGCTTCGGTAGCAATACTTCCTTTAACACGGTCTTGACTTCCCATTGCTTTTACTTGGAATAAAACTCTTAAAATACGTTTTACGTGTTTGTTAATTTCGTCTTCTGAAATTTCACCTTTTTTTACAGCTGCAATTAATTTATCAGCTAATAAAAATTCGTTAAACTTTGTCGTTGGAGTTCCCATTTCGATATCCAAACCATTTTTTAAAGTTTTCACAGTAGAATGCACCGCAGCCCAATCAGAAACAACAACACCTTTAAAGCCCCATTCGTCACGCAAAATTTTATTGAGCATATAGTCATTTTCACATAAATATTCGCCTCTAAATTTATTATAAGCTCCCATTATAGCATAAGCATTGGCTTCAGTTACCGCAGCTTTGAACCCTGGTAAATAAATTTCGCGAAGTGTACGTTCATCCATTTGAACATCATAAATATCACGATTGGTTTCTTGATTATTAGCTGCAAAATGTTTTACACAAGCCATCACATCATTATCTTGTAGTCCAATAACCAACGGCACTGCTATTTTTTTATTCAAAAAAGGATCTTCGGTCATATATTCATAAGTCCTTCCTCCTAGTGGAGTTCTTACAATATTGATTGCAGGAGACAATAACATATCTTTTCCTCTCGCTCTCAATTCTTGCCCAACGCTGTTTCCAAAAGTATATGCCATATCGGTATTCCAAGTGGCTGCCAAAGCCCCACTGGCAGGATAGTAGGTCGCAAAATCATTTGTCCATCCAGCCGCAGCCCAAGAATCACGAGAAATTTCTTCGCGAACGCCTAAAGGACCATCTGCCATTTTTAATTCTGGAATCCCCAATCGTTCTACACCACCATTAGCAAACATACTATTACCATGCAACATACCGATTTTTTCATCAAGTGTCATTTGAGAAATTAAAGAATTTATCTTTTCTTCATATTTTGAAGGGTCAAATTCTTTGACTTGGTGAACCGTTTCCGTTATTGGTTTTTTATCTGTATTTTGGAATCCATTTTTACACGAAACAGTCAATACCGTTACTAATGCAATTGATAAAATGATATATTTATTTTTCATCTAGGTTATTTTTTACTTTATGATTTTGTGATTATTTTAATGTAATAGTTTGTATGTGTCCGTCATAATTGACTACCTGACCTTGAGCATCATATACAAATGCTTTAGGGTTTTCTTTACTCACAGGAACAATAACAAATTTACGGTTTTTTAACATTCCATTAAATTCTCCTTTTCGCTCGCCAATAGTTAAAACACCATTTGTTTCATTATAACTGAATGGAATACTAGAATGGAATCCTTTTTCATAATTATAATTTA
This sequence comes from Flavobacterium sp., assembly GCF_028712645.1. Taxonomy (GTDB): domain Bacteria; phylum Bacteroidota; class Bacteroidia; order Flavobacteriales; family Flavobacteriaceae; genus Flavobacterium. Next base: position 24,702 of record NZ_JAQTPQ010000001.1, read on the forward strand.
CACCTTCATCTTCATATAAATCAAATTTACCGTTTTTACCTTTATATACATAAAGAACAATTGTATCTGCTGGTTTTTCATCCGTATATTGTATTTCTGGTCCTACAGGAACAATAGCACCTTCGGGAATAAATAATGGAATGCGACCATAAGGTGCGTCAACGGATAAAGTTTGTCCCCCTTTTATGTAATTGGCCGTATTAAAATCATACCAATTAGTTCCTGCCGGAAAGTAAACATCTCTTTTGCGAACGCCATAATTATAAACTGGACAAACCATAAAATCAGGACCAAACATAAATTGATCATTAGTGTTCACAACCTTTTTATCGCTAGAAAAATCCATTACCAAAGGACGCATAATGGTATAATCGTCAAAATGGGTCATCCCGGCCATGGTGTAGATATAAGGCATTAATCTATAACGCAAATTATCATAAAACAAAATGGACTCGTAAGCTGGATGTCCTTTAGGAGCTATATTCCACGGCTCACGATAAGGAAATTGTCCGTGTGATCTGTATAATGGTGCGAAAACACCAAATTGATGCCAACGTGTATTTAATTCTCTCCATTCTTTATTGTCGGCATTTTCTGTTCCATTTTTGTCAAATTCCGTTTGAGCATCTACATAACGATCTTCAACACAGAATCCACCAATGTCCATAGTCCAATATGGAATACCACTAATAGCAAAGTTTAAACCTGCTGAAATTTGGGCTTTCAAATCTTCCCAACGTGTTGCGATATCACCACTCCATGTTGCTGTTGAATAACGCTGTAATCCCGCAAAACCTGATCTAGTTAATAAAAACACGCGTTTATTTGGTTCCACACTACGTTGCCCATCATAAATGGCTTCGGCATTCATCAAAGCATAAGTATTGAAATATTCTGTAGAAGAGCCTAAAGCTGTTGGCCCTTGCAATTCTTTACGATAATCCATATCTGTACAATCCAGCACATTTGGTTCACTGGCATCCATCCACCAAGCATCAACTCCTGTTGGGTATAAATTATCATAAATTTGTTTCCAAAATAATTTTCTTGCTCCACCTGAATAAGCATCATAGAAAGAACCTACATAACCAGGACCAACCCAGTCACGAATATTATCTTTTATGGCTTGTTGATACATCCATCCTTTTCGGTCAAATTCTTTAAAATGCTCTGTTGTTTTATAAAACTTAGGCCATACCGAAATCATCATTTTACCATTCATCGCGTGGATAGAATCGACCATTCTTTTTGGATCAGGAAAACGTTTCGGATCAAATTGATGACTTCCCCATGCATCTTCTTCCCAATAATTCCAATCCATTACAATATTATCTATAGGAATCTTACGATCTCTAAATTCTTTCAAATTGCCCAGAATCTCGGCTTCGGTTTTATATCGTTCCCGACTTTGCCAATACCCCATTGCCCATTTTGGCATAATTTGAGCTTTTCCAGTTAAAGTACGATATCCTTTAACTACCTCATCCATAGAATTTCCATGAACAAAATAATAGTCTAATTTTTTATTCATTTCACTCCACCATACTTGATTGCTTTTTTCTTCAACTAATTGAGGTGTTCTTACTCTTAATCCGCAGTAGGAAGTTCCACCGTTTGGTTTCCATTCTATTCGTAAAGGAACTCGTTTACCAGCTTCTAAATTCATTGAAAACTTGTAGCTATTTGGATTCCAAGCTGTTCTCCAACGCTCTGGAACTACTAATTGATTGTTCAAATACACTTTAACATAACCTGAATAATATAAAGTAAATTTATATTCTCCGTTTTGCGGTGCTTCAATATCGCCTTCATAAGTTACGTTAGCATTTTTTAAAGGAAAATTTGCTGGCAAGTTTTTAAAACTTTTAACATCTTCAAAGAAAATAGAGGCTTCTTTACGAACTATTTCTATTTTTCCATTATCTGGCGTAACATAAGTACCCGTTAAATTATTAGGTTCACCATTTTTATCGTATAATTTAAAAACGGTATTTAATTGTTCAAAAGGGCGACTGTCTCCAAAACGGCTTAATGAATAACTATCCCACAAAAGACCATAATTTTTATTGGAAACAATAAATGGTATAGAAACTTTAGTGTTGTATTGATATAATTCTTCGCTTTTATCTTTGTAATTAAACTCATCTGATTGATGTTGTCCTAAACCATAAAAAGCTTCCTCTTTTGGCGAATAAAAAATTTGACGAACTGAATACCCCTTAGTTCCTTCAACTTCTACTGGACTAAATGTTTTACCTCCACCAGCACTTTCTGCCAAAATAATTTTGCCGTTTTTATCTTTAAACTTAACACCTCCATCTTTTGATGAAACCATAACATTTAAAGTTTCGGTAGCTAATTTGATCGAATCTTTTACCATGGCAACATTAAACGGAACAGTCCCAATATTAGGCACAATAATTAAACTAGAATCTTTTGGAAATACATTATCTGGTGTCGCAGACACATGTATTAAGTCATTCCCTAAAACTTGCAAACGTAATTTGCTTGATGCTGCTTCTTTAGGATGACTTATGTTTACAATTATACCATCATTCGTTTTTTCATACTGTTTAGTAGCACATGATGCTAATACTAATCCAGTAATTAGGCTTAAGTATATTTTATTTTTTTTCATATAAGTTGGTAAAAAATGTTTTAACAGATTGCTCAATAACGCAACCTTTTTTATCTAAAATAATTCGCTACAGTAATCCAAAATCACTTTGTAACGTTTTTTAATAGCAATGTATATTATTTACTATTGTTGGTTAACACTAATTATATTTTAACAAGGTTTAACAAAAAAACATCATTTTCATTAATGTCAAAATCCTTGTTATAGCTTCCATCTGAACCAATTGTTATTATTGCTGTGGCAATTGGATTACCGTTGTTTTTTTCTTTAAGCGCATTTACTTGTTGTTTTGTTAACTGGCTTGGTTTTCCCATCGCTAAATAATCTGTATAGGCATCATTAACTTTGTAACCTACTTTGTATATCTCTAAATGATAGTTCCCTTTTTCAAGTCCTGTCAATTGAATTTTTACACTTCCTTTAGATTTTGATGGTAAATCTTTTATATAATATTGCTGATTATTTGTACGATCAGGCAATGTATAAGTAAAATCCCAAAACAAAACCTGCATATTTCCATTTGCGCTTTTGGTAGCCCAAGAAGAAGTGTCCGTATCTTGAAGTTCTGTTGTTCCCAATTTATTCAAAAAATCATACGAAAAATATGCTGCTTTTTTTATGCCTTGAGTATTCATCAATCCGAATCCTCCATGAAAAGGTGTAAATCTTGGTCCAGGTTCTTCAAAAACATCGGTAAAAACCCAATATGACATAGAGTTGGCAGCGTTCCCTACTTGTTTTAATTTTTGAAGAATATAAGCTGCCGAATGATAACTATCGTGAAAAGGATCAGCCGGAGTGTAAGACGAACTCCATTCGGTGTAATGCAATTCTAAGTTTGGTTTGTCTGAAGCTGAAATTTGTTTACGAGAATTAATTACATCTCCACTTACACTTGATGATTCTTTACTCAAAACAGTTCCAGAACCTCCAAATTCGTCTAAAAATCCTTGCCCAACTCCATAAGAATGTGTAGAAATAAAATCTATTGGCACATTATTTTTGCTACAAAAATCGATAGTTTCAGGAACCCAAGCTGCTCCAGCTGTAGCAGGCCCACCAACTTTGTAAGCTGAATTTACACTTTTTACAGCTCTAGCAGTGTACTCATATAATTTGAAATAGTCCGCCTGTGTACCAGTCCAAAATCCTGGAGACAAGTTAGGCTCATTCCAAACTTCGAAATACCAAGTTTTTACTTCTTCTTCACCATAACGTTCGGTAAAATGCTGAGTTAGATTTCGAATTAAATCTTCCCATTTTTTGTAATCTTTAGGAGGAGTTACATTTCCTCTCCACCAAAAAATAGTTTGGCTACCACTTGCTAATCTTGAAGGCATAAAACCCAATTCCACAAATGGTTTTACATTGATGCTAAGCAAAAAATCGTATAAAGCATCAACATATTGATAACTGTATTGCGGATTTCCTTTATTATCTTCTGTGTAAACTGCCATATCATCAGTTAATAAACCATGCATTCTAATGTATTTGAAATCACAGTCTTTTTTTGCTAAAGTCAATTGTTGTTGCCAATCGGCACGCAATCCTTCATTAGCTCTTCCCGCCCCAACGCATTCTTTGAACATCGTATTCAATTCACCTGCCGATTTATTATAATCGACTTTTATAATTCGATTGGTAGATGCTGATTTTTTAGCACTCGAATTTTGTGCAAAAGTTTTAGCATTGGCTAAACCTAAAAGAATTGTAAGTACTACTACTATTTGTTTCATAATCTATATTTTTTTTAATCGAATGGCTGTTCCTCCTGCTCCACCTAAATGCAATTTCAATACATCCGAAGCTTTTACTGTTTTTTTAGAAATCGCAACTGATTCTGGATTATGAGTTTCATCTGTTCCTTCGGCATCGGCATAAACCTGTGCTTCATAAGTAGCTTTAGCATCCAAAAAAGATAATGATATAGTTAAATCTCTAGCTTTCTCATTAGTAATACTTCCCAAATACCAATCGTCACTATTTTCATCTTTACGAACTGTGGTAATGTATTCCCCTATTTCTCCATTCAATACTTTTGTGGTTTCCCAATCGGTTGGAACATCTTTCAAAAATTGAAAAGCAGGTACTCCTTCGTAATTTTCAGGAAGGTCGGCCAACATTTGAATTGGTGAATAAAATACTACATAAAGAGCCAATTGTTGAGCCGTAGTTCCGTGGATTCTTTTCCCTGGATAACCTTTTTTGATTTCGACATCTAAAACTCCGGGTGTATAATCCATCGGCCCAGACAACATTCTGGTAAAAGGCAAAATAGTCACGTGATTGGGCGGATTTCCTTCGCTCCATGCGTTGTATTCTTGTCCACGAGCGGCTTCTCTAGCCAGCATATTAGGATATGTTCTGCGTTCTCCAGTATCTTTTATTGGTTCGTGATAAAACACAGCCAAATCATATTCGGCAGCTTTTTTCAAAACATACCTGAAATAATTTACTCCAAATTGTCCGTGATGCCATTCTTTCATATTCAATTTGCCCCCCACATGACCAATTTTTATGGTGTGAATACCCAGACGTTTGTACATAGCAAAACCCTCATCGATTTCTTTAAGATAATTAATTAAATTAGAGCCCGTTTCGTGGTATCCAATAAGTTCTACTCCTTTTTGTTTTCCATATTCCACCACTTTGTCAATGTCAAAATTATCAGCACATTTAGTAAAACTGAACATATGCATCTTATTTTCATACCAAGCTGGAGTCCAACCTTTGTTCCAACCCTCAATCAATATGTGATGAAATCCTTCTTTGGAAGTAAAATCAATGTATTCTAGCGCATTTTTGGTAGTAGCCCCTTGTTTTTCACTTTCCCAAAAAGTATATTTTCCGATGTGCATTCCCCACCAAATTCCTAAGTATTTGTAGGGTTTAAAATAATCTACATTCCCTAATTTATTAGGTTCGTTTAGATTTAAAATCAAATACGAATCAATCAAATCACCTGCATTTTCACCGATTTGAATGGTTCTCCAAGAAGAAGTGAAACTGTCTTTTACTCTCACTTTTACACCATCTGACCAAGGAACTAAATCAGTTTTTAATTGAGTTCCCGAAGTGTTTACCAAGGTCATACTCGCAAAATCGACAAGATTTGCTTCATGAAAACTCAATTTCCAACCATTCTTGCTTTCTATTGTCAAGGGTGTATGTACCGTATCTAAAGTGCTTACTGGAGTTTCTTTATAAAGATATTCGTAACGATTTTCTCTGTAAGCAGAAATCCACCAAGCCTTACCATCCTCCTTTAAATTAAAAGTGGTTTTTTCATCCATAATGAAAATACTATCTTTTGTGGCTTGTTTTGGATAAACATAACGAAAGGCAACCCCATCATCAAAAGCACGAAACTGTATTTCGAGTTGGCGTTTTTGTTTGTCTTTTTGTTGCAATTTCACCACCATTTGATTGTAGTGGTTACGAATTTTATGTTTTTCTCCCCAAACTTGTTCCCAAGTCTCATCGAAAGAAGAATTTTCTACTTTTACAACTTCAAAATTGGTACTTAGATTTTTATCTTTTAATAAAAATCCCATATCCGAAAGTGACAATACCTGAGTTTTACCGTGAGAAACGGAATATTTAGGTTCGCTTTTAAACAATTCGAACTTAATTTTATTTTTACCGCTAGGCGAAATTACTTCATACCCATCTTTTTTGCTTTGGCTAAATACAGAGATTACAGTAAAAAGTAAAATAGGTATTATTATTTTTTTTATCATTTTTATTTTTTAATAATTAATGCGAATCAAGGGTTGAATCTATAACTTTCTAGTTTTCAAAAGAGACCTAACAGGTTTTTAAAACCTGTTAGGTCTAATCAGAAGAATACTAGCATTTTATTTTAACCCTTGATTCACATAATTAATTTAAATAAACTAGGGAGACTATTAAAACTCCCCAGTCTAAAAACTAACCAATTATTTATTTTATCCATTCTGTTTTGAACGACATCTTTTGATTTAATGGTTTTCATTTATGCTGAAATCATTTCCTTTTTGAAAAGCGAAATAGTTTTTTACTCGCCTTCAAGAAGAAAAACTTTTGCTATTGCAACACCTGTTCCTTGTACTGCAAATACTTTGAGCTTCAATTTACTCCAATCCATCTCTTTTAAGGCGTTCAGGCAATTTTTAAAATCTTTGCTAATATTAAATTGGCTCATTAAGAACATTTGTATTTGAGATGTTACTTTTTGTATCATAAAAAAAACAAAGCATTGATTCAGAAAAATAAACTTTACTTGAAAACTACCCTAATTTAATCCAAACTGTTCAATGTGTTTTTTTTAAGGCACTTAGAAACCAAAACTTCTTGTTAAAATGACTATTTAATGCTTTATTAATAAATTAACTATGGTAAATATTTAAAAAACACTTTTTTTTTATATAAATATTAAATATTACAAAATACTACAACAACAAATGTCCTTAAAACTCTATTATTTGATGGTACTCTTTTGTGTCTAAAAAGTACCTCATTTGTCTCAATTATCATATTTAAATGTTGTATCAACTAAATCACTTATTTACTATCCAAAAGGTTTAAGTTGAATTGGTATAGAAAAAAGTCCTGAGAATCATAGTAAGCAAAAGGATTCTGACTAAAACAAAATCTAAGTGAAATTACCTTTAAATTCTACTAGCCTATTTCTAATTTTTTTTTTTAAAATACTCATTGGATGTAATTATCGCAACCGTCAGTTCGAGTGTTTTTTGTAATAAATCTGCATTTATTTTATAATCTAATTTCGCCTTTAATTTTTTTACCACTAAAAAAATGAGGTAGGAATAAAATATCCCTACCGCATTCTAGCTAAAGAAAAATGATTTCCACTAGATTTTTATTCCCTTAAAAAAGGTACTTTACTTTTTTCTCGAAAGTGCTTTTTTTGTTACTTTGACAATTGTCTCGGCATTCAAACCATATTTCTCCATTAATTGTTCTGGAGTTCCGCTTTCGCCAAAACTGTCTTGAACAGCTACAAATTCCTGTGGTAATGGATTATTTCGAACCAAAACACCCGAAACACTTTCTCCTAATCCCCCTAAATAATTATGTTCTTCGGCAGTAACTACACACCCTGTTTTAGCAACTGATTTTAAAATAGCTTCCTCATCTAAGGGTTTTATAGTATGAATGTTGATTACTTCTGCAGAAATCCCTTCAGCTTCTAACACTTCTGCAGCCAATAAAGCTTCCCAAACTAAGTGACCTGTAGCAATAATTGTAACATCAGTTCCTTCATTAAGCACAATCGCTTTCCCAATTACGAAAGGTTCATCAGAGGGCATAAAATTAGGCACAACTGGTCGTCCAAAACGTAAATAAACAGGCCCATGATAATCTGCAATAGCTAGAGTTGCTGCTTTGGTTTGGTTGTGATCACAAGTGTTGATTACAGTCATTCCAGGTAACATTTTCATTAATCCAATGTCTTCAAGAATTTGGTGTGTTGCTCCATCTTCACCTAGTGTTAATCCCGCATGAGAAGCACAAATTTTTACATTTTTTTCAGAATAAGCTACTGATTGACGAATTTGATCGTACACTCTGCCAGTAGAAAAATTAGCAAAAGTTCCTGTAAAAGGAATTTTACCTCCAATAGTCAATCCTGCAGCAATTCCAATCATATTTGCCTCGGCAATTCCGATTTGAAAAAAACGTTCTGGATGATTTTTTTTAAAATCATCAAACTTTAAAGAACCAATTAAATCAGCACATAAAGCCACTACTTTTTCATTTTTTTTACCTAATTCGGTCATACCAACTCCAAAACCAGAGCGAGTATCTTTACTTCCTGTATTTGTATATTTTTTCATGTCCTTAATTTAATAATCTCCCAAAGTTTCTGGGTTTTGAGCTAAACCATTTGCTAATTGTTCGTCATTAGGAGCTTTACCGTGCCAAGCGTGAGTATGCATCATAAAATCAACTCCATTTCCCATAATGGTCTCTAAAAGAATACATACCGGTTTTCCTTTTCCAGTTCTGGATTTTGCTTCTTTCATTCCGGCAATTATTGCTTCAAGGTCATTTCCTGCTGCAATTTCGAGAACATCCCAATCAAAAGCTTCAAATTTAGCTTTTAAACTTCCCATATTTAGAACCTCATTCGTTGAACCATCAATTTGTTGTCCGTTATAGTCAATAGTAGCAATTAGATTATCTACTTTTTTTGCGGAAGCATACATAATGGCTTCCCAATTTTGTCCTTCTTGCAATTCACCATCTCCATGAAGTGTATAAACAATATTGTTATCGCCGTTCAATTTTTTGGCTTGACAGGCACCAATTGCCACAGATAATCCTTGACCAAGCGAGCCCGAAGCAATACGCACACCAGGTAATCCGTCATGCGTTGTTGGGTGACCTTGTAAGCGTGAATTTAATAATCTGAAAGTATTTAGCTCTTCAACAGGAAAATAACCTCTTCGTGCTAAAACGCTATAAAAAACAGGAGAAATATGACCGTTAGACAAGAAGAACAAATCTTCCTCTTTTCCATCCATATCAAACCCTTTTTTCAAATCCATAACTTCATTGTAAAGAGCTACTAAAAACTCTGTACATCCCAACGATCCTCCTGGATGTCCTGAATTCACTTTATGCACCATCCTTAAAATATCCCTTCTAGTTTGAGAGACGATAGCTTGTAATTTACTAATTTCCATCTTAATTTCCTTTTTGATAATCGGCTAAAAATTGTGCTAATCCGCTATCGGTCAATGGGTGTTTCAATAATCCTGTGATAGAAGATAAAGGCCCAGTCATTACATCCGATCCTACTTTGGCACAATTAATTACATGCATTGTATTGCGAACCGAAGCTGATAAAATTTGAGTTTGAAAATCGTAATTATCATACACCTGTCTGATTTCGGCAATTAATCCTAAACCATCCGTACAAATATCATCCAATCTTCCCAAAAATGGAGAAACATAAGTAGCTCCAGCTTTGGCAGCCAATAAGGCTTGTCCCACAGAGAAAACTAATGTTACATTGGTCTTGATTCCTTTATCCGAAAAATATTTACAGGCTTTGATACCCGCAGCAATCATGGGTAATTTTACAACAATTTGTGGGTGTAATGCTGCCAATTCTTCTCCTTCACGAACCATTCCTTCAAAATCAGTTGCGATTACTTCGGCAGAAACATCGCCATCCACAATATTACATATTGCTAAATAATGTTTTAAAATATTGTCTTTTCCTGTAATTCCTTCTTTGGCCATTAAGGATGGATTTGTTGTTACTCCATCTAAAACTCCTAATGCTTGTGCTTCTGCAATTTCACTTAATTTTGCTGTGTCAATAAAAAATTTCATTTTGTTTTTTTTTAAATAAAAACAACACAGTTAATAGATCTATTTAACTGTGTTGTTTTGTGTTGTTTATAAATTATTCATTCTATTGGGATATTAATTTTTCTCCCAAATTTCTTCCATTTCTTCCAAAGTTTTTCCTTTTGTTTCTGGAACATATTTCCATACTAACCACATTGCTAATACACTCATTACTCCGTAAATCCAATATGCAAAACCATGGTTAAATTTTTCTAAAAGATAAGTGTTTTTATCCATCATTGGAAAAGTCCATGATACCAAATAATTAGAAATCCATTGTGCTGCAACTGCAACTGCTAAAGCTCTTCCACGAATTTTATTTGGAAAAATCTCTGACAATAACACCCAGCAAACTGGCCCCCAACTCATTGCAAAACTGGCAACGTAAATTAACATAAATACCAATGCTCCCATTCCAACGGATTGCATAAAGAATGTAGTACCTAAAGCAAACATAGAAATCGCCATTCCTAAAGCACCAATAATCATCAAAGGTTTTCTACCAAATTTATCAACTGTCATAATTGCTAAAACGGTAAACAATAAATTAACTGCTCCAACAATAATAGTTTGCAATAAAGCGGTATCCGTTCCTGAACCCATACTTTTGAAAATCTCAGGGGCATAATACAACACTACATTTATACCTACAAATTGTTGAAAAACAGACAATAATACTCCTACTACAATTACGGTCATACCAAAAGAAAATAATTTCCCGGAATGGCTTACTACTGTATTTTGAATGTCAGCCAATATTTTCTTTCCTTCATCAATACCATTCACTTTAATTAAAACTGCCAATGCTTTTTCAGGTTGTGATTTCAACACCAAAGATCTCGGGGTGTCTGGAACAAAAAATAGCATAACCAAAAATAGACTTGCCGGAATTACTTCCGAACCAAACATCCATCTCCAACCCACTACATTTAGCCAAGTATCATCACCTTGTTTTGAAATGTAATAGTTTACAAAATAAACTACCAACATACCAAAAATAATAGCAAACTGATTCATAGAAACTAGTTTACCTCTACTATGTGCAGGGGCAATTTCTGCAATATACAAGGGCGATAGCATAGATGCTAATCCAACACCTATTCCACCAATAATTCTATATACAATAAACAAATACATAAAAGTATGATCTGCTTCACCTATTGGTTTTACAAACATTTCTGGCATTGCAGAACCTAAAGCTGATATTAAAAACAGAATAGCCGCTAAAATTAAACCGTTTCTACGACCTAATTTTTTACTGATAATTCCACCTGAAATCCCACCAATAATACAGCCAATTAAGGCACTTGAAACAACAAATCCCAATCGGGCATTTGCTCCCATTTCATCCAAACCAAAAGGTAGCACGAAAAAACTTTCTAAAGAACTCACAGTTCCTGAAATTACTGCAGTATCATATCCAAAGAGTAGTCCTCCAAATGTTGCTACTAAGGTAAGTTTAAATAAATAACTAGAATTTGTTGCTGTTGCCATATTCTTTTATAGATTAAATATATTGGTTAATAATATTTTCGAATAACTCTTGTTTTCCGCTTTTTAATGAAAGTTCTCCATTTTCTTGAGCAATTTTGTACAATGCTTTTAAATCTAATTTTCCTTCTTCAAAAGCTTTTCCGTTTCCAGAATCAAATGAGCTGTAACGTTGTTTTCTCAATGCTTCATAAGGCGAAGAAGTGATGATTTTATCTGCAGTAAGTAATGCTCTGGCAAAAGTATCAGCACCACCAATATGTGCTTGGAAAACATCCTCCATATCCGTAGAGTTTCTTCTGATTTTGGCGTCAAAATTAATTCCACCACCTTGCAATCCTCCTGCTTTCAAGAATACTAACATCGCTTCGGTAGTTTCTTGAATATTGTTTGGAAATTGATCCGTATCCCATCCGTTTTGGTAATCCCCTCGATTGGCATCTAAACTACCTAACATTCCAGCTTGAGCAGCCACATCTATTTCGTGTTGGAAAGTATGTTGTGCCAATGTTGCATGGTTGACTTCAATATTCATTTTGAAATCTTTTTCTAAACCTTGAGCACGTAAAAATCCAATTGCTGTAGCGCAATCAAAATCATATTGGTGTTTCATTGGTTCCATTGGTTTTGGTTCAATAAAAAAGCTTCCTTTGAAACCTTGTGCACGAGCATAATCACGAGCCATTCTTAAAAATTGTCCCATATGGTCTAATTCTTTTCCCATATTAGTATTTAATAAAGACATATACCCTTCACGTCCTCCCCAAAACACATAATTTTCTCCACCTAATGCAATAGTAGCATCCAAAGCTAATTTCACTTGTCCTCCAGCTCTTGCTACTACATTAAAATCTGGATTGGTTGCAGCACCATTCATATAACGAGGGTTCGAAAAAGCATTAGCTGTTCCCCAAAGCAATTTCACTCCAGAGGCTGCTTGTTTTTCTTTTAAATAATCAGTAATTGTAGCCAATCTGCTTTCTGATTCAGCAAAAGTAGCACCTTCTCTAACTAAGTCATAATCGTGAAAACAGTAATAACCAAAACCCATTTTTGTAATAAATTCAAATGCTGCATCTGCTTTTTCTTTTGCAGCTTCGATTGCATCTGCTGGTTTATCCCAAGCAAATTGTTGTGTTCCTGGACCGAATGGATCTGATCCTTGACCACAGAAAGTATGCCAGTAAGCTATAGCAAATTTAAAATGCTCACGCATTGTTTTTCCAGCTACGATTTGATCTGGATTGTAATATTTAAAAGCTAGAGGATTATCCGATTCTTTGCCTTCAAATTGAATTTGACCAATTCCTTTGTAATACTCTTTGTTCCCTAAAACTATCATTTTTTTATTATTTATTTGTTACTATTATTTCTAATTCTTTTTTCCAATTTTTATAAGCTTCTACGTATGGTTCGATGTTTTTCAATGGCATATAGGTCATGACATGATCATTTTTAATAATGTTCTCACCAAATTTCTCGTAATCACCATCTAAAAGTCCAACAGCTCTTGCAGCACCAACAGAACCTGTAGTGTTGTAAATTTCTATTTCGTGCCCAATTAAAGTTGCTACCGTATTTGCGAAAATTTCTGAACGGAACAAGTTGTCATTTCCAGCACGAATCACTTTTATTTCGGCATTGTCATTTTTTAAAATCTCCATTCCATAAACAAATGAGAAAGCAATTCCTTCTAATGCTGCTCTATATAAATGTCCATGACTATGTTTGTTGAAATTAAGATTCAAAATATGACTGCCCACATTTATATTATTCAACATACGTTCAGCTCCATTTCCAAAAGGGATAACCACTACTCCATCTGATCCTACCGGAACTTTCGAAGCTTTCCTGTTCATATTTTCATACGAATCTACCACGCTATGATTGCGCAACCATCTGTACTGAATTCCAGCCCCGTTGATACATAATAATTTTCCAACTGTAGGATGTTCATTGGTGTAATTAACATGTACAAAACTATTTATTCTCGAAGTTTCTTTTGATTTCAATTGATCGGTAACGGCATAAATCACTCCCGAAGTTCCTCCAGTGGCAGCAACTTCACCTGGTTTCAAAATGTTTAATGACAATGCATTGTTCGGTTGATCGCCTGCTCTATAAACAACTGGAATACCCGCAGGAAGTCCTGTTTCCCTAGCACCTTTTTCGTTTAAAAGACCTTGATTGGTAAAGTTTTCTACAATATTTGGAGTCAATGAATGATCGATTCCAAAATAATCTAATAACCAATTGGCTACTTTATTTTCCTTATAATCCCAAAGCATACCTTCAGACAAACCATTTTTTGTAGTTGCCATTTCTCCAGTAAGTTTATAGGCAATATAATCGCCAGGTAACATGTATTTGTAAATTTTCGAATAAATTTCAGGCTCATTTTCTTTTACCCATTTTAATTTGGATGCTGTAAAATTACCTGGTGAATTCAATAAATGAGTGGCACATTTTTCGGTTCCAATTTCTTGAAATGCCTTTTCGCCAATTTCAATTGCTCGGCTATCACACCAAATAATGGAGTTGCGCAAAGATTTTCCGTCTTTATCAACGACAACCAATCCGTGCATTTGATATGAAATACCAACACCTGTTATTTTTGACGCATCAATATTTGCCTCTTTAATTGCTCTTTTTGTAGCTGTGCAAATATATTCCCACCACAAATCAGGATCTTGTTCTGCCCAATCTTTATGAAATGCAATAATTGCCATTTCATCAACAGGTTCATGCAACGCAATAATTTTTTCACCTGTAGTTGCATCAACCAAAGCAACTTTGACTGAAGAACTTCCAATATCAAATCCTATATAGTACATTCTTGTTTTTTTAGTTATTCTTGAAAATTTTACGTTAAAAATACAGTATTCACTATTATTTATTAAAATAAATATCATATTATTCTTTTTCAGATTTAGAAAAGGAATCCATAAAAAAAACTTTCATAAAGAAACAAGTTCAATAAAATCAAGGGATTAAGAGAATTTTAAATCAAAATTACAAGAATTATGAATTTACTTAAAGGTTTAAGTTGCTTATAAAAATCAGAAGTAAACACTACATTTGCAAAGCATAATAAATGTGTAAGTTTTATTGAAAAATAATAACACAATAACTCATCAATTCAAATTGTAAAATTATAAATCTCATATTGTTTGATTCTACATCTATCGTTTTACTCAATTAATAAAAGCTAAAACAAATATGAATCGAATTTTAATTTAAGTTAGCCAAAAAATTTAATCCTTATTGAATCCAAATGACCTCTAGAATTACATTAAAAAAAATTGCAACTGAATTTAATATATCTATAGCTACAGTTTCTAAAGCATTGAATAACAGCCCAGACATTAGTTCAAAAACCAAGGAAAAAATTCAAGAATATGCCAAAAAGCATCATTATAAACCCAATAAAGCTGCTTTAAGTTTATTGAATAAAAAAACAAAAACTTTGGGAGTAATTATTCCCAACATAATGAACAGCTTTTTTACAGAGGTTTTTGTGGGTATTGAAGAAAAAGCGAGCCAATTAGGTTATAGTTTAATTTCGTGCATTTCCAATGAATCCTATGATAAAGAGGTAAACACAGTCGAATTATTAAAAAGCGGTACGATTGACGGCTTTATAGTTTCTATCGCAGAGGAAACTCAAATTAACAAAAATTTCAACCATTTTATAGAAGCCATCAACGAAGGAGTTCCTATTGTATTATTTGACAGAATTACTGATGCCATTAATTGTGATAAAGTTATTGTTAACGATATTGAAGGAGCGCGACATGCCACCGAACACTTAATCAAGACAGGTTGTAAAAAAATTGCTTTAGTATCTGTAATTGACACTTTAAGCGTGGGAAAATTGAGAGTGGAAGGATATAAGAAGGCCCTAACTGACCACAACATTGCAATCAATGAAAAAATAATCGTCCGATTAAATAAAAAAGAAGACCTTGAAACCTCTATGAAAATAATCTTATCCGACAAGTCTATAGACGGTTTATTATGCCTAGAGGAAAGTTCAGCCATTCAATCTTTACAATTGATTAAATCTATGAATTACAAAATTCCTGAGGAAATGTCCATCATTTGTTTTACTAATGGAAAATTACCCCAGCATGTTACTCCCGCAATAACTACGATAAGCCAACACGGTAAATACATTGGAGAGGTTGCTACAAAAATGTTAGTAGATCGCTTGGAAGGCAAAAGTGAATTAGAATTTACCACCAAAATAATCAAAACTAGCTTAATAGAAAGAGAAACTACTTTTCCTTTGAAATAGGCATCAAAACCTCTTTTATCTACCCATAATTATTTAGTTCTTTAAACTTTTATATATTATGCGAATCAAGGGTTGAAATTCTAATTATCAAAACATTGATGCTCAAAGAAAGACTGAGAGCACCAATTTCTTTCTAGTTTCTTCTATTTGCATAAATAACAGCTACTAGATTGATATGTCATTGACAATCCATTCCCTTTTGAGCAACAACTTTATCTCTAGAAATAGTTATTTCTGGTTTTTCCATCAGAAGTATCTTTTTGACTTTCAATCTATAACTCGCTCCAAACTACTACTCCTGCAGGTTTTAATGTTTTTTCACCAACAAGGATTTTTGCAGTTGCTGATAAATTCATTGTATAATCATTTGAAGAATAATTTACTGCAAAGTTAAATCCGTCACGCCAGTAAACGTAAACACCTTCTGGATAGTCTTCTGTAGTAGCACCTGCATTTGTATAAATAGTTCTCAAAATATCTTTCTCCAGTTTTGAGTCATCTGTATCTACACCAATGTAGGTTACAGAACCTTTTCCCATTTTATGTCTTACAACAGCGGCTTTTCCTTTATAAAATTGATTGTTGTAAGTTGCAAGCACTTCTGTTCCTTTATCAGCCGTAAGCAAATCGGCCCAGTTGTTCCAATTATAATTGGTAGCGTTCATTAAAATTCCCCCATTTTTATAAGATGAAAGCATATCGGTAGCTTCAACATGTGCACCAATAAGATCAGATAATGGTGCTGCCCACTCTCCTTCCCAAATATGTCCATCACGGTTTCTTGTTGCAGTACGGCAAGTTAAAATCAAATGACCTCCATTATTAACATAGTTTTCCCATTTTTTAACCAAAACAGAATCTGCTAAATCATAAGCGGGTACAATTAAAAATTTATATTTAGAAAAATCCGTTTTCTCTGAAATCACTTCAGTAGGAGCCCCTAGAGATTTGGACATTTCTAAAAATTTTACAGGATAGCCCCATGTATCCCATTGATAAGTCAATTTTTGTCTATCAATAGCCCAATAATTATCCAAATCCCAAAGAATAGCAGTTGATCTTGCGACCAATTTCTCAGGCATTTTTTCATTAGGTTTGTATTGTTTTCGAAGTGATTTAACCTCCTTCATAAATTGTATGTATTCATTCCCTCCAGTAGAAACAGTTACTCCGTCTGGTTTCATAATTCCAGAATGGTATTGCTCTGAACTATAATTGATTTGACGAAACCTATAAGAGCAAGCTATTTTACCTCCAGCGGCAAAAGTGTGATACAACCACATTCGTACAGTACCTGGTAATAATAAAGGATTATAGCTTCCCCAATTCACTGGACCTGGCTGAATTTCCATAACACCAGAAACACCACCAACCGATTTATAATATTCGGCAGCGAAAAGAATTGACTTACCGTCGCCCAATCTAAACCCATTTTCTCCTATATTATTACTTCCACCATTAGGATAAGCCGTATAGGCTGCAAAATCCAATTTTTTGGTTCTTCTTGGGTCAGCACCAGTACAAATAGCCGTATAATTTGTTGTAATGTACTGATTATCTAAAATATATTCTCTCAAAATACCTGCTTGAAAATCAAGACAATCTGCTTGACAATCTGCAGAATAGCGTTTAAAATCGAGTAAAGCATGAGGATTGTTACCCCACCAACCTACTAAAGTGGTATTAGGTATTACAACCTCATCAAAATTAGTAAACCATTGACTCCAAAAAGCAGCTCCCCAAGCCATATTTAACGCCTCAATGGTTTGATATTTATTTTTAAGCCATTTTCTGAATGAAACTTGAGAATCTGGACTATAATCAGCAATTGCTGGCGGCTCATTGTCAATTTGCCATCCTACCACATTCTTGTTCTGTCCATAACGTTTAGCAAGTTCAGTAACAATATTTCCTAAAAACATACGGTATTTAAGGTTAACTGTAGAGTTTAAACCTCGAGTACCATTCTCTGCACGAATATAATGACCGTCCATAATAAAGGTCTCAGGATAATTAATACGCATCCATGAAGGTGTTGTTGCCGAAGGAGTACACATTACTATTTTTAAGTTGTTTTTCATACAAATGCTCACTACTTTATCCAGCCAAGCAAAATCATATTTCCCTTCAACGGGTTCCATTTTGTACCAAGCAAACTCTGCGAGATGCACAAATTCATAACCCATATCTGAAATTTTCTTGATATCCCGTTCCCATTGATTTTCGTTCCAATGTTCGGGATAATAATAAATTCCTGTAGCTATTAAATCTTTTTTAGGAAAAAATCTGTCAGCATTTTGGGATTGTACATTCCATCCAGCTATCATCAATGCGATGACAAATAGTATTTTAAATACTCTTATTTGATTACAACTTTTTTTCATTGATTCTTAATTATTTATTTTATTAATTACGACACTGTCAATTAAAAGATTATTTTTATATTTTAAAAAAATAAAGCAATTACTTTTTCTTTGGCAATTTCATACTTACTAATACTTCTTTCTGGTTTCGAAAAATAATCGCTTCGGTTTTATCTCCAATAGCCACCTTTTGAACTTCAAGTAAATCGCCACAATTATTGGTTTTCATTGAATTGAACAACAGAAGCACATTGTTTACCTGCAAGAACTTGGATGCAATCAAGCCAATATTTCATCTTTTAACAATTTTAATGCTTTCGCTACCAATTTTCAACATATAAATTCCAGCAGAAAATTTACTAACATTTACTGCATTGTGATCATTGTTTATTAAGCCCGATGACACTGTTTTTCCTGATAAATCAGAAATTGTGTAACGAACATTTTCGCTTTGATTATCTAAAATAACGCTTATAACCTCGCATACAGGATTGGGGAAAACAACAACTTTTTTAGATTTTATTTTATAATCTATTTTACTTAACACCAATAGGTTTAATTCTTTAGATACGATGCGTGTTTCATTACCTGCATTCAACTTGATAGACACCTTGTAAATTCCTGTTTCAATAATAGTCATTTCCTTTAGATTTCCTCCATCTACTGAGGCAACAGCTACACCGTCTTTATACCACTGATAGCCATCTCCATCTGGAGCTGTTATTTTACCATTTGCATAACTCACTTCGGGTTTTGGCATCAGAAGCATTTCTTGAACTTTCTGGGCAATTAGTCCAGCTCCTGTTACCGATGGATGTACAGCATCTGATTGAAACCAACTTGGCCAATGACCATCGAATGCAGTGTGTAAATCGATTAAATTGACCCCATTTTCTATGGCTACTTGTTTTATATCAACATTTACCTTATCAATATAGGAATTAGAAAGTCCCCAGCTACTGTTCTCGGCAGGAGCAATCAAACAAATACTTACTTCAGGTTTAGTAGAAAGAATTTGAAACGATTGAATCAATGCTTTATAATCGTTCCTGAAATTTGCATCGCTCCCGTCTAGAGCCCAAGGATAGGCATCATTAGTTCCAAGCGCAATTACAACAAGATCTGGATTGAAGGCAAGTGCATTAGTGTACTGCCCTGAATTCCAGTAAGAATATCCTTTTTTTTGTAGTAGTCGGGCGCTATCACCAAAATTGCCAAGTTGCCAAGAAGTTGTTCCTAAAAGCACCTGCATCTGACCTGGATAGCTTTCGGTTGAGGGATTTGACAACCCCAATCCATACGTAATACTATCGCCTACACAGGCTACTTTCTTTTTCTGTGCTGGAACCTGAAGCGATATCAAAATTCCCACTAAAAAAATTAAATTAAATTTTAATTTCATTGCTCATTTATTTTACTAATACTCTATTTTTTTACTTATCAAGTTTCATTTTGGCAACATCTCCCATATCTCCCATATTCCCAATATAGGGACGGATGGAAAAACTGAAGCTTGCTTTTTCTGTTTTCAACAAGTATTTATCCATTGGGCTTGGGCCGCAACTTCCGCCACCTAATCCGTTATGTTGCATATCAACAGTCAATATTGTTTGTTTTCTACGGGTCAATTCGTAGGGATGGTTTGCTTTCTCTAAATCGAACGGCGTGTAATGCAATGCACTAAAATCCATTTTATGGTCAGCAACAACCATCATTCCCACACCTTCATGATTGCTAACGGTAAACCAATTCACATTCGAGCGGTTACCGCAGTCCTGAGTACGCAAATAAGGCACAAACATATCATCTACCGTTGTTTTATAACGACCAATGGCAGCCGAACGCAGTCTGTCGCGATAATTTTCGTGTGGGCCAGCTCCGTAGAAAGTCACGTCTTCAAAACCTTCGGGCATTTGTAACAGGAATCCAAGTTTAGGTAATGGATAGTCTAGTTTGTCCGGATCAAAATCAGTAGTCACATCGACAAAACCGTTTCCATAAATTTTCCAAACAGTATGCTGACCCACGGCATAACCTTTGGACGATTTTGAATTAAGAGTCACATCAATTACAAGTGCGTCTCCCTGTTTGCTTACCGAAATATTTTTTACTGTCGGTTTCATGTTGTATAATGCTGCCTCTCGCCATTTAGGACCATAACCTCCTCCAAAAAAATAATCATTATCCACCTGTGCACGGAAAACATTCAGCATCGGACCAGCAATAGAAGCACTGCTCAAGGTGTCTTTGTAAATCGATTTTGCTTCAATGCGAACTCCATTAATGGCTTCGGGGTTAGTATGTAAAACTGTTTTGCCAAAATAATCCAAATCAGTAATAGTGCCCACTTTTTTATTGAATTTTAAGTTGAATGCTTTGCCGGAAACCTGTATCCAATCTCCGCTTTCATTATAAGAAAGTGACGACAAGCTTTGCGGACGAACGGGTTCAACAGCAGGCACGTTAAGCGGTACAGCCAACTGTTCCCAAGCAACAACATGTCCTCGTGTAGCCCATTTTTCGTCGGTGTGCAGTTTGAAAATTACTTTCAGGAAATAGTCACCGCCCGCTTTTAATTGCGGTTTGGCAAACGGAATGCTTACCTCTGCTGATTTTCCTGGTTCAAGATTAAGTGGGTTCATCGTTCCCGCTTCAATCACGCTGCCATCGCAACTCAATTCCCAAACTAGATCAAACTGATCAAGGTTGATAAACTGGTATTTATTTTTAATGCTTACTTTACCATTCAGTATATCCTGGGGCGTAATGGCAATGTACTGATAGACTTTTTTCACTTCTTCCAATTTGGGTGTAATGGCTCGGTCAGGTGTAGTCAATCCATTGGCACAGAAGTTCCAATCCGTTGGACGGTCTCCAAAATCGCCACCATAAGCAAAAAAGTATTCTCCGGGTTTTCCAGGCACTTCTTTTTTTAATCCTTGGTCAACCCAATCCCAGATGCAACCACCAATAAGTCGTTTGTGTTTTTCAATCACGTCCCAGTATTCCTGGAGATTTCCCACGGCATTTCCCATTGCATGTGCATATTCGCACATTAAAAATGGTTTAGGATCCTTTCGAGAACCAATTTCATCGATATACTCCACACTTGGATACATGTTCGATTCGATGTCGGCCACTTTGCTGTAACCTTCGTAATGAATGGGGCGAGATGTGTCCAATTGCAGCACTGCCTTGCGACAAGCTTCGAAATTAACTCCTGTTCCTGCTTCATTTCCGAGAGACCAAATGATAATGGCAGGATGGTTTTTAAACACCTCTACCATCGACACTTGCCTGCTGACATGTGCTTTCTCCCAACGAACATCATGTCCGAGTCCTTCTTTTCCAAAGCCCATACCGTGCGACTCCAAATCAGCTTCACTTATCATGTAAATGCCGTAACGATCGCACAATTTGTAAAAATCAGGATGATTGGGATAATGACTGGTGCGAACTGTATTGATATTAAACTGCTTGAATAACTTCACATCCTGCTCCATTATTCCGTACGAAACAGTACGTCCGTTTGCTGGATCAAGGTCGTGACGGTTAACCCCTTTGAGCAACACACTTTTTCCGTTTACCCAAAGCTGTGAATCCTTGATTTCAATTTTACGGAAACCAAAAGGAGTGGCAAGAACTTCGAGGATTTCGCCAGATGCGTTTTTCAGGACAAATACGGTTTGGTACAAGTTAGGTGTCTCTGCCGACCATAAATCGGGATGATCTACTTTAGTATTGATAGATAGTTCTGATGTCTTTTTACTTACTTCAGAAGCCGCAAGTTGTTTTACAAAAATAGGTTTTTCTCCTTTGTAACTTTGTCCGTCTTTCAACAAATACCCTTCAACAGAAACAGCTCCCTTGAATGCTTTATTTGCAAACGACAATTTCGCTTTGAGTATAGCAGAGGTAAAATCATCATTGAGTTCTGGCTGGACAAAAAAGTCTCGGATATAAAACTTTGGAGTTGAATATAAAGCCACATCACGAAAAATGCCAGCCAAACGCCAAAAATCCTGATCTTCCAGATAACTGCCATCGCTCCATTGATACACTTCAACTGCCAGCGTATTATTTCCTTTCTGGATATAAGGCGTGATGTCAAATTCGGCAGGAGTCATACCTTCCTGACTGTAACCCACTTTTTTTCCATTTACCCAAACGTATATGGCAGATTGCACTCCGGCAAAATTTAAAAAAATCTCGCGTCCAGACCAATTTTCAGGAATCACGAAATTGCGTCGGTAAGACCCCACAGGATTTGGCAATTCACTATTAGTCCAACCAGCGTATCCTGGTTCCATAATATAAGGTGGATTTTTAACAAACGGATAGGTTATGTTTGTATAAATGGGTTTGCCGTACCCTTTCATTTGCCAATTTGACGGCACTTCAATATTATCCCAGTAATTGACATTAAAATCAGTTTTGTAGAAATCAACCGGACGCATATCTGGTGATTTTACCCAGTTAAATTTCCAAGATCCGTTTAAACTCTGATAATACGG
>NZ_JAQTPQ010000117.1 GCF_028712645.1 Flavobacterium sp.
ACGACTCAAATAATATTCCACGTAAGTAAAGCCATTAGAAAGTGTGAAGGCCAATTGTGAAATAGGATTTGCACCAGCTTCTGCAATATGGTATCCCGAAATGGAAACCGAATAAAAGTTTTTCACCTTTTTTGTAATGAAATATTCCTGAACATCACCCATCAATCGCAAGGCAAATTCTGTCGAAAAAATACAAGTGTTTTGTGCTTGGTCTTCTTTTAAAATATCTGCTTGAACGGTTCCTCTAACTTTAGAAAGTGTTTTTGCTTTTATTTCATTATAAATTTCCAAAGGTAAAATTTGGTCGCCAGTTACGCCCAAAAGCATCAATCCCAGTCCGGAATTTCCTTCGGGCAAATCGCCTTGATAATGCGGACGTTGCGTTCCTTTTTTGGTGTAAATGGCTTTGATTTTTTCTTCAACCTCATTTTCAAGATTATTTTCTTTGATGTAAATTTCGCATCTTTGATCAATAGCCGCATTCATAAAAAATCCCAACATCATTGGAGCTGGTCCATTAATAGTCATACTCACGGATGTCATTGCATCGACCAAATCGAAACCAGAATACAATTTTTTAGCATCGTCCAAACAACAAATAGAAACTCCTGCATTACCAATTTTTCCATAAATATCAGGACGCAAATCTGGGTCATTTCCGTACAAAGTAACGCTGTCAAAAGCTGTCGAAAGTCTTTTTGCTGGCAAACCAGCACTTACATAATGAAAACGCTTGTTAGTTCGTTCTGGCCCACCTTCGCCAGCAAACATCCTTGATGGATCTTCTCCTTCTCTTTTAAATGGATACAATCCAGCCGTGAAAGGGAATTCTCCTGGTACATTTTCCTGAAGATTCCAACGCAAAATATCGCCCCAAGCCTGGTATTTTGGCAAAGCAATTTTAGAAACTTGGGTATGCGAAAGCGATTCGGTATGGGTTTCAATCTTAATTTCTTTGTTTCTAACCTTGAAGGTGTAAAAGGGTTCTTTATACTTTTTTACTTTCTCATTCCAAGTCAGGATGATTTCCCAATTGTAAGAATCCAAATCCATTTTTACCTTTTCGAATTGATTCAATAATAAGTTGAGGAAAATTTTATTTTCAATAACGTCTGGTTTCTCCAATTCCAAAGAACTTGGTAAAATGGAATCCTCATTAATTCCTGCCTTGTTCAATTCAGGAATTTTTCCAGAAACCGATTCAATCGTTTTGAAAATACCATATAATTTCTGGGCAACTTGCTCTTGACTTAAAGCAGTAGCATCATATTTTCTGTTATTTTCTGCGATTTCAGATAAATATCGAGTTCTATGTGGTGGAATCACAAAGATTTTTTCGCTCATTTCGTGAGAAATTTCAAAAGTCGATTTCAAATCGGAATTTGTTTTCTCGTGAATTTTATCCATTATCGCTTTGTAAAGCGTATTCATTCCAGGATCATTGAATTGGGAAGCGATTGTTCCGAAAACGGGTAATGAATCTAATTTAGCGTCCCAAAGATTATGGTTGCGCTGGTATTGTTTTTTTACGTCTCGCAAAGCATCCAATGAACCGCGTTTATCGAATTTATTTATCGCTACCAAATCGGCAAAGTCAAGCATATCAATTTTTTCCAATTGGGTTGCTGCTCCAAACTCGGGTGTCATTACATAAAGAGAAACATCCGAATGATCTGTAATTTCAGTATCAGATTGTCCAATTCCAGAAGTTTCTAGAATGATTAGATCATACTTCGCTGCTTTGATAACTTGAATAGCATCGGCAACGTATTTAGACAAAGCCAAATTAGATTGTCGTGTTGCCAAAGAACGCATATAAACTCTAGGATTATTGATAGCATTCATTCGAATTCTATCTCCAAGCAATGCTCCTCCTGTTTTACGTTTGGATGGATCAACTGAAATTATTCCGATGGTTTTTGTTGGAAAATCGACTAAAAACCGACGTACTAATTCATCGACCAAAGAGGATTTTCCAGCGCCTCCCGTTCCTGTAATTCCTAGAACAGGCGTTTTGCAATCGGTATTTATTTTATGGATTTTCTCCAAGGTTGCAGCAGCAACTTCAGGGAAATTCTCAGCCGAAGAAATAATGCGGGCGATTGCTATTGGATTTTTTTCTTCGAGATGATTGATTTCATCGGCTAATTTGTCACCAATTGGATAATCCGATTGTTGTACTAAATCATTAATCATTCCTTGCAAACCCATAGCTCGACCATCGTCAGGCGAATAAATCCGGGCAATTCCGTACCCTTGTAAATCAGCAATTTCCGAAGGAAGAATTACGCCTCCACCTCCGCCAAAAATTTTGATGTGAGAGGCTCCTTTTTCACAAAGCAAATCACGCATATATTTAAAATATTCGTTGTGTCCTCCTTGATAGGAAGTCATAGCAATAGCATTAGCATCTTCCTGAATGGCAGTATTTACCACTTCTTCAACGCTACGATCGTGGCCTAAATGAATAACCTCAACTCCTGTTGACTGAATTATTCTTCGCATAATGTTGATGGCAGCATCGTGACCATCAAAAAGTGATGCAGCAGTTACAATTCTTACTTTATTGACAGGGACATACGCTTTTACTACTTCCATTTTATGAATATGATAACTTTATCAGTGCAATTTACAATTATTTTTAATAATCAATTGTTCTATGCTTTAATTATTAGTAAAAAAGCAATAAATTTATCAGAAGTTTAACTCTCTGGCTTATCCTCCAAAATAAAATTATCGCTTTATTATTGAATAAATAGTATTTTTGCCCAAAGCCTTATTACAAATAGGTGAAGTAAACTTGTTAAAATACTTTAGAATGAAAAAAATAATAGTGTTAGTATTAGTCTTTCAACTTTCTGGTTGCGCAGAAATGCAACAGGTAATGAATCAATTTCCGCAGACACAAGGCATTGGAGGAATAGACATTTCAGGTGGATTGAAAGAAGCCTTAAACAACGGCATTTCTAAACAAGTAAGTAAACTAACAGCTGTAGATGGTTTTTACAAAAATGAGGCTGTAAAAATACTCTTACCCGAAGAATTAAAAAATGTAGATTCAAGTTTAAGAAAAATTGGACTTGGCTCTATGGCAGATGAAGGACTAAAAGTATTAAATCGCGCTGCCGAAGATGCCGTAAAGGAAGCCACACCAATATTTGTTGATGCCGTTAGAAATATGTCTTTTAACGATGCTAAAACCATTTTGATGGGGAATGAAAACTCGGCAACAACTTACTTGCAAACCTCGACTTCAACTGCTTTGTACGGAAAATTTAATCCCGTCATAAAAAATTCATTTACTAAGGTTGGTGCTGACAAAGTTTGGACAAACATCATAACAAAATACAACGCAATTCCTTTTGTAAGGAAAGTAAATCCTGACCTCACCGATTACGTAACCAATCAAGCTATGTTGGGTGTTTTTAGAATGATATCAGTAGAAGAAAAAAACATTAGAACCAATTTAAATTCAAGAACCTCCGTTTTATTACAACAGGTTTTTGCAATGCAAGACAAAAAATAATTTAAATTTTATGCAACAAATTACCATACTTATTCATTGTAAAGATCAAAAAGGAATTATTGCAGCTGTAACTGATTTTATTCTAAGAGTAGAAGGAAATATTATTTATATTGACCAACATGTTGATGTAGAACAAGGCGTATTTTTTATGCGTTTAGAATGCGAACTTACCAATAAAAACAGTAATCTAGGAGCAATAAAAAATGTTTTTCAGCAAACAATTGCAACTGATTTTAAAATGTCTTGGGAATTTTATCTAAAGGAACAAAAACCAAAAATGGCCTTATTTGTTTCAAAATATGATCACTGCCTGTTTGATATTTTGGGGCGTTTTAGCGCAGGAGAATTGAATGTAGAAATTCCTTTAATTGTGAGTAATCATATTGATTTAAAACCCATTGCCGAACGTTTTGACATTCCCTTTTACCATATTCCCTTTACCAAAGAAAATAAAGAAGAAGCTGAAAAACAACAAATTGAATTACTCCAGAAAAACAAAATAGACTTTATCGTTTTGGCTCGTTATATGCAAATCATAACTCCTAATTTGATTTCACTATACGAAAATAAAATTATCAATATTCATCATTCGTTTTTGCCCGCTTTTCCAGGAGCAAAACCGTATCATTCCGCTTTTAAAAGAGGTGTGAAAATCATTGGAGCAACCAGCCATTATGTTACAAAAGATTTAGACGAAGGCCCAATTATTGAGCAAGATATTGCAAGAGTTTCGCACATCAATTCTATTGAAGATTTTATTATGAAAGGGAGAGATTTAGAACGCATCGTTTTGGCAAGAGCCATAAAACTCCACGCCGAACGTAAAACAATGGTTTATGATAATAAAACGGTAGTGTTTTATTAAAATTATAAATTAAAGGTGGCATCAACTTTGTAGTAAAACCACAAATTATATGACTTAAAAATAACACCTAATGAAAAAAGCGTTAATACTTCTACTTTTAGTTCCATTCATAGGAACAGCACAATTCAAAGACATCCTGAAAAAGGCAACTGAAAAAGCGGCTACTCTAACAAAAACAAACTCCACTCTCGACATCGCTGTAGGATTAAGAGAAGCTTTGAATAAAGGCGTGACGGAACAAGTTCCAAAATTAACTAAGACTGACGGTTTTTATAAAAATGATGCTGTAAAGATTTTAATGCCAGAAGAATTGGTAAAAGTAGATAAAACTTTACGAAAAATGGGAATGTCTAGTTTAGCCGATGACGGAATTAAAGCATTAAATCGTGCCGCAGAAGATGCCGTAAAAGAAGCAACTCCCATTTTTGTCAGCGCTATAAAAAACATTACTATTAATGATGCCAAAAGTATTTTAATGGGAAATGACAATGCAGCAACCACTTATTTGCAAACTTCAACCACAAAACCATTGTATGCAAAATTCAGTCCCGTTGTGCAAACATCGCTTGGTAAAGTTGGTGCCGATGTTATTTGGGCTTCCATTATCAAAAAATACAATACATTACCCCTAGCTAAAAAAGTAAATCCTGACATTACGGATTATGTGACTAATAAAGCGCTTGATGGTGTTTTTACAATGATTACTGTCGAAGAAAAAAATATCAGAACCAATCTGAATGCAAGAACATCAGATGTATTGAAAAAAGTTTTTGCTTTACAAGACAAGAAGTAAAATAGTAATCCACACAAAGATAAAAATAAATAAAAATAGATTTAACTATCTTAAAATCAATATTTTAAAAAATTAACTTAAGTGCAACAAACTAATAACAAATCCTTAACAGAACATAGAACATAAGTTTATGATATTTGCAGAGTAATAAACTGGTTATTTATTATTTTGGTTTTGGTTAGTAAAGAGATTGTCCCGCAAATTGTGGGACTTTTTTTTTGGTCTAAATACAAGATAAGTTAAAATGCTTTTATAAAAACTTAACTTATGTACAACAAACAAATAACAAATCATTAACAGCAAGAACCATAAAACTATATGATCTTTGTATCATAATAAACTGGTTATTTATTATTTTGGTTTTGGTTAGTTAAAAGAATGTCCTGCAATTTGCGGGACATTCTTATTTTGTTAAACTAATGAAAGTCAAAACTGCAGTGTTAAAAATGACAGGCTGCTCCACATTTACTACGTGACCGCATTGTTCGATGACAAATAATTTTGAAGATTTATAATGTTTTTCGACTACTTGTCGCACCGAGGGTAAAAACATATAATCTTCTTCTCCCATTACATAAAGTGTCGGAATATTCAATTCTACTTGGCGAAACCACTTGAGCACGGGATTAATTTCGGCAGTAAGTTTGAACCATTTTATAAATTCTTTCTGGTACAACTTTTTGGCTTCATTGATAAAAAGCAAACGCGATTGTTTGTGGCTTCGTTTTGGCATAATCACAAAAGCAAAAAACCTGTACAACACCAAATAAGGCAAAACATATTTGAAAGTGTTTCCTAATTTCATCAAGATTTGAGAACGAAAATTCATTTTCAGAATCGCTCCGCCCATTATCATACTTTGCACTCTTTCCGGATGCATTTCGGCTAATTGTCGAATGAGTATTGTACCGAGGGAAATCCCAACAAAATGCGATTTTTCGATTTTTAAATGATCGATGACTTCTAAAATATCATTGGCAATCGACTTGAAAGTATATTTTTTTAGAAATGACTTTTTTATAATAGTTTTTGAATCTCCGTGTCCACGTAAATCCAACAACAACACATTATACGTTTTCTGAAAATCCCGAATTTGCTTGAACCAAATAGACGAACTACCGCCAGCACCGTGAACAAAAGTCACCCACTGATCGCTATTTTCGTTTTTGTATAGGGTGTAGTTTATCAAAGTTTATTTTTTATCCAAATAATTGGAGATTACTTTATAGTTTGTAATCAAAATATAGCCAAGAAGAATATTAATTCCACTAACAATCCAATTAAAATAATTAATCGGAATATTTGAATATTCAGAACTTTGAACTTTACTTCTAAAAGCTTGCAAAGTATAATTTAGAAAATTGGGCAAATAATCAATAATTAAAAACCCTCCAATCAATAAAATAGCAATTTTCACTATACTTTCAGTATTAAGGTTTTCAAATTGAATTTTTTCATCATCGAAACCTTTATCCAGTTTTAACTTGTCAATAACAAAATCAGCTTTGAAAATTAAAAACAAAAAAAGGAGAATAACGATAAGTGTAGTTCCAATGATAAATAGCAACATAGTAACATCAAATTGAAACAATACATTCGTAATATTATTTGGTATAACTGTAAAAATAGCCAGTAATCCTGAATAAAGTCCAAAAAGTTTAATAATCAATCTAAAAAAATCCCGTTTTGTCATTGTGTCTTTTTTGTGAATTTAATTAGTGCCAATTAGTAAAATCTGTATTTAAAATCAATTCCATTTCTTGTTGCATTTTCAACGCTTCTTCCCTAGCCTTTTCGGCAAAATCAATTCCTTTTGATGCGTAAATAATGGCTCTTGAAGAATTAATTAGCAAACCAACATTGGCATTCATTCCGTATTTGCACACTTCTTGAAGGCTTCCGCCTTGCGCGCCAACACCAGGAACCAATAAAAAACTATCCGGAACAATTTTGCGGATTTCTGTAAAATATTCGGCTTTCGTAGCACCAACAACATACATCAGATTTTCGCTGTTTTTCCAAGTTTTTGATGTTTCCAAAACTTGTTTGTACAATTCCTTTCCATCAACATTTAAGGTTTGAAAATCAAACGCTCCTTCATTAGAAGTCAAAGCCAACATAATAGTGTGTTTATCTTCGAAAGCCAAGAAAGGCTCCACCGAATCTTTTCCCATATAAGGCGCAACGGTTAGGCTGTCAAAATTTAAATCTTCAAAGAAAGCTTTGGCATACATCGATGAAGTATTACCAATATCGCCCCGTTTTGCATCAGCAATCGTGAAGATTTCTGGATGATTTTCGTTGATATAATTAATGGTTTTTTGTAACGACTGCCAACCTTTAATTCCATAGGCTTCATAGAAGGCCGTGTTGGGTTTATAAGCAACGGCCAAATCGTGAGTTGCATCTATTATCGCTTTGTTGAACTCAAAAATCGGGTCTTCTAATGCTAATATATGTGATGGAATTTTGTTTAAATCAACATCCAATCCTACGCAAAGGAAGGATTTCTTGATTTTGATTTGATTGATTAGTTCTTTAGTTGTCATTGTTATGTGTTTAACAGCAAAGTTAGACAGTTGTTCTATTTTTTAGCCACGAATTCACGAATTTATATAATTAATTCGTGAATTCGTGGCTAATATTTTTTTAGTTTTACAAAAACCTATAACCTAAAAACCCAAAGCCTATCAAAAAACCTCACTAGCTTCCTTCAATTTCTCCATGTTGTTGACCAATTGTAATTCGTCAACAATTTTCTGAATATCACCATTCATTATATTTCCTAAATCGTACAAAGTCAATCCAACACGGTGATCCGTTACACGACCTTGAGCATAATTGTAGGTTCTAATTTTTGCCGAACGGTCACCTGAACTTACCTGTGAAGTACGTTTCGTAGCATCTTGTTCTTGTTTTTTGGCCAATTCTTGTTCGTACAAACGAGAACGTAAAACGATTAAAGCTTTATCTTTATTCTTATGTTGCGATTTCTGATCCTGACATTGCGCCACCAAACCTGTTGGAATATGCGTCAAACGAACCGCCGATTTTGTTGTATTTACCGATTGTCCACCAGGTCCAGAAGAACAGAAAAAATCGACACGAACATCGTTCATATCAATTTGCACATCAAATTCTTCGGCTTCTGGAAGCACCATAACTGTTGCTGCAGATGTATGAACACGCCCTTGTGTTTCAGTTTGAGGAACACGTTGCACACGGTGAACGCCCGCTTCAAACTTCAAAGTTCCATAAACGTCTTCGCCTGTAACTTCAAAAATCACCTCTTTGAAACCTCCTGAAGTTCCTTCATTCATATCGACAACCGAAGTTCTCCAACCTCTATTTTCGCAATATTTGGTGTACATTCTAAACAAATCACCTGCAA
Organism: Flavobacterium sp.; assembly: GCF_028712645.1. GTDB lineage: Bacteria > Bacteroidota > Bacteroidia > Flavobacteriales > Flavobacteriaceae > Flavobacterium. Next base: position 8,576 of record NZ_JAQTPQ010000117.1, read on the forward strand.
AAATACTAGCTTCATCACCACCTGTTCCGGCGCGAATTTCGACCATTACATTCTTAGCGTCTTCTTCGTCTTTCGGAATCAACATAAACTTGATTTCTTCCTCCAGTTCCGGCAATCTTTCCTTTGCTTCTTCAAGTTGCATCTTGGCCATTTCGGTCATATCCGCATCACTATTATCGGCAATAATCTCGTTGGCTTCATCTATATTTGCCATCAAAAGCACATATTCATCACGCTTTTCAGCCAAGGCTTTCAAGCCTTTATATTCTTGATTCAATTGCACATAACGCTTCTGATCGGCAATCACATCGGGCTGGATAATCAAGTCCGAAATCTCGTCGAAACGCTGTTTTACTATTTGAAGTCTATCTAACATATTCTAAATCCTTTATTTGGAGTGCAAATTTAGTGAAAAGATTGCAGATTTCAGATTTCAGATTTCATAATTTTTTTGATATCATATTCTAGCTATGTTTTACAATCTTTTTTCCTAATTTTGAAAATTATTATCAAATAATTCAATTTAAACTTCTAATGAAAAAAGCAATTATCTTTCTCCTTATAATTCTAACATTTAATTCCTGCCTAAAATCTAAGGAAGTTTCTAAAATAGTGGTTGCTGACTGGCTTTTGGGGAAATGGGAGAATAATTCAAAAGATGGAAATCTATTAGAAACTTGGGAGAAAACAAATGATAGCATTTATGATGGCAAAAGTTATTTCATAAAAGGAAAAGACACTTTGCATTTTGAAACCATCCAATTGATACAAAAAGGAGAAAACCTTTTGTATGTTTCGACTATTCGAGGTCAAAATAATGATAAACCTATCACTTTTAAACGTAATGCAACAATAGAAAAGCAATTGGTTTTCGAAAACCAAAAAAATGATTATCCCAAAAAAATCAGTTATTCTTTAAAAAATAATGATAGTTTAGTTATCACTATTTCTGGAATCCAACAAGGAAAACCAGATTCTCACTCTTATTCTTTGATGCGAACCAACTAAAAAATAAAGGTCATTTTACCAAAAAACAGCAACCTTGCCCTTTTCGAGCAAGGTTTTTTATTACCTATTATATTGATTTTCAATTCAATAAAAATAATTTAAATTATTATTTTTATTTAGTCTAAATAAATTTTGTATAATTATAAAAGCTTTTTATATTTGCATAGTTATTTTTAATCAGTCTAAATAAATGAAATCAAAATTATTTATAATCGTAATTTTATCAATTATTCTATTCACAAGTTGTTCTAAAGAAAATGAAGAATACACAACCAATGATAACGCAAAAATTGAACTAGGAAAGCAAATTTTCAATGACACCAATCTCTCTAATCCAATCGGTCAATCTTGTGCTTCTTGCCATTCTCCCGAAAAAGGATTTAGTGATCCAGAGAATAGAGCAGTTTCTGAAGGAGTAGTTTCAAAAATATTCGGAAATAGAAATGCTCCAAGTTTAGCATATAATATTTTTTCGCCAGAGCGATATTATGACACAACAGACGAAACTTTTATTGGTGGACTTTTTCTTGATGGTCGTTCTCCTAATCTACAAAAACAATTTATTCATCCGATGTTGAATCCATTGGAAATGAATAATACTTCTAAAACTGTCGTTGCTCAAAAAATAAAACTAGCTTCATACTATCCCAAAATGGTAGAATTATATACCAATTCCCCATTTGAAAGCGATGTTTTGTCTTATGTAGCAGACGCTTTAACAAAATTTCAAACGTCAGCAGAAGTCAATCTGTTTACATCAAAATTTGATTACTATTTGCAAGGGCGAGCATCATTTACTTTAAAAGAAAAGAAAGGATTTGCACTTTTTCAAGGGAAAGCACTTTGCTCGCAATGCCACGTTACAGAGCCCGATTCTGAAGTAAAAAAGATATTATTTACTGATTTTACGTATGATAATATTGGTGTCCCGAAAAATCCTAATAATCCATTTTATACACAAGCTTCAAATTCAGCTGGAATAAATTATATTGATTTAGGAATTGGAGCAATCGTTTCGAAACCTGAACATAATGGAAAATTTAGAGTTCCAACTTTGAGAAATATTGCTCTTTCTGGACCATATTTTCATAATGGTTCTTTAAAAACGCTTGAAGAAGTAGTCCATTTTTATAATGTTAGAGATACAAAAACAGGAGAATTTGGAACACCGGAAGTTCAACAAAATATAAATACTGAAGAACTCGGGAATCTAAATCTTACCCCAGAAGAAGAACAAAACCTTGTCATTTTTATGAATACACTAACTGATGGATATCACAAATAATAAAAACCATAAATATTTAAACACAATGAAAAAGATTATTTTAATTGCAACTATTCTATTTTTAAACACAATAAATACCAATGCTCAAGACCGTGTTTTCAATTACACTTATCAAAGCTCCGTTTTGAATAAAGGGGAAAAAGAA
>NZ_JAQTPQ010000367.1 GCF_028712645.1 Flavobacterium sp.
GTCATTATTCAAATCAACACAACTAACGGTGTTCCAAAAACCTGGATAATTGGTTAGATTAGATTGAAATTCAGCCAATCTTCTTCCAGTATTTTTGAAAATTGTTGGAGTCATCCAATCTCCAACCACTATTAAATCTTTTTTGCCATCATTGTCAATATCTTCCCAAATAGCATCAGTAATCATTCCTATTTCTTCTAGTTTGAATGCTTTCTTTCCAATTACATTGGTGAAATTACCTTTACCATCATTTTCCAGCAACAATTGTTTAGGCACAATTCCGTAAACTCCAGGAACGCTTCTGCTACCAATAAAAACGTCAATATCACCATCATTGTCATAATCATTTGCTGCAATTACGGACACATTATTGTTTGTTGTTGGAATAACAGATTTGCTTTTAGTAAATATTCCTTTTCCATTATTCAAATACAATCTGTTTTTATAATTGGCTTGGTCCGCTTTTTCATTGCCGCCAGAACCAACTAATAAATCTAAATCTCCATCACCATCGGCATCAAAAAAGCTTGCGGCTGTATCTTCATAATTGGCATCAACTTCAATTTCTTTTTGATTAGTAACAGTATAGGAATCATTCCCATTATTTAGATAAATTTTACCTGCTTGTCCTTTGGCTCCACCAATATAAACATCTTCATTTCCATCAGCATTTATGTCTCCAACAGCAAGTGATGGGCCTTCTTGTGAAAGTTCTTTCGATATTAATCCTTCGTAATCAAAATCGATATAATCATTTTCTTTGTGAGCCAAAAAGTTATTTTTCTTTTCAATGAACAAAGGTTTAGGCTTGTCTATTTTTTGAATATAATCTAATTTGGCATCAGCAATATTCAAATTATAAGTGGTGTTATTAACTATTTTTTTTATAGTTTGAAATTTTCCATTTGGCCAGATTACTTGTAAAGAATCGATTTTCTTTGTTCCAATTCCAAATGTCATTACATAATCAATTGAGGATTGAAAACCTCTTGAAGGAATTAATTCTTGACGAATTATTTCTTTTCCTGAGAATAAATCAATAACGCTTCCTATTGCAAATTTATTTTGATTTTCTCCTTTAAGTTTTACTTTTATGAAATGATTGTTTTTCTTTTTTTCTGAATTATTTTTATAAATAAATGCGGTCATATTTACATTATTCACCACTAAATCAAGATCGCCATCGTTGTCTAAATCGCCATAGGCTGCGCCATTAGAAAAGCTTGGAGTATCTAAACCCCAATTTACTGCGTTATTTGTAAAAGTAAGATTATGCTCATTTTTATAGGCGTAATTCGAGATAGGAGTACTTGGCATCTTAGAAATAATGGTTTCCATATCTTCTTTTTTACCAGTAACTACCATTTTTTGTAAAAAATCATTGGCAAAAAAGTCCATAAAATCTTGATTAGTCAAGTCGTGATAAATCCCATTACAAACATAAATGTCTTTATAACCATCATTATCCATATCGAATAATAATGCTCCCCAACTCCAATCTGTTTTTGCTATTCCAGAGTAATTTGCTATTTCTATAAACTTATTATTTTCATCATTTATTTGCAAAGTGTTTTGCATATATTGATTGTAGAAATCTAGGTTTAACTTCCTTGTAAATAAATCGTAGTTATCAAAATTAGTAGTCTTTTTTAAGCGCTCATCATCTTCGGGTAACATATCAGTTGTGAAAATATCTGCTTTACCATCATTATTAACGTCGGCCATATCAGCACCCATTGAGGATTGACTTAAATGAGAAGTCCATCCTTCAACTTGTTCTGTAAAAGTTCCGTTTTTATTGTTGATACACAGATAATCTTTTTCGTAAAAGTCATTTGAAATATAGATGTCTGGGTATAAATCACCATTGACATCCCCTACGGTAACTCCTAATCCAAAACCAATTAAGCTCCCATATATTCCTGCGGCTTCGCTAACATCTACAAATTTTCCATTGTCATTGCGTAATAATTTATCACCGCCCCCTTTTAATATATTGGCAACATCCCAGTCTTTATCACGTAAATCTCTTTTATTGGAATAATTTAGGCTACTTACAGGAATAAAACTATTATTTAGAATATAACAATCTAAATCTCCATCTCTATCATAATCAAAAAACGCAGCATGAGTTGTGATCCCTGTATCAGCAAGATTGTATTCGGCTGCCTTTTCTGTAAATGTTAAGTTGCCATTATTGATAAATAATTGACTTTTTCTAATAGAGTTAATGTTGTTTCCAGCATTTGAAACATAAATATCAAGTAGCCCATCGCCATTGATATCAACCATATTTATACCTGTTGACCAAGATTTTTGGAGGTCAATTCCCGCTTTTTTTGAAATATCTTCAAATTTAAAATTTCCTTTATTTAAATATAATTTATTATCGCCAAGATTAGAAGTAAAAAAAATGTCAGCTAATCCGTCATTATTGATATCACCAATAGCAACACCACCTCCATTATAGAAGTTACGGTATTTGAATATGTTCATATCCTTGCCATTTTTCACTTCATTCTGAAAATCTATGCCCGTTTCAGAAGCATCTAATTTGGTAAATAAGGTATCTGATTTTTCCTTAGAACAATTGACAAATACTATAAATGTGGATAAAAATGCAATACGTTTTAACATCTTAAAAATGATTTAATATTGGTAATATATAAGCAAGCAATTTATGAATTTTTAATTTCACAAAAAAATTATTCGATGTTATAAAAGGCTTTGGAATTGTTAAATAAGATAAAAAAGCTCTTAAAATGAGATCTTATTTTATAATGAGA
>NZ_JAQTPQ010000368.1 GCF_028712645.1 Flavobacterium sp.
ACAAGTTGAAGTTATGGGAATCCAACCTGATTTTTTAGCTGGAAATAGATGTAAAGCACGATTGAATTCCGTTTTTGCCAAATTTGCTTTTTTGATGTTATCACCATCAGCTTTGTTGATGACAATAGCATCGGCCATTTCCATAATACCTCTTTTGATGCCTTGTAATTCATCTCCAGCACCAGCAATTTTTAATAGCAAAAAGAAATCAACCATACTGTGAACAGCAGTTTCACTTTGGCCAACACCAACAGTCTCAATAATTATGATGTCAAATCCTGCTGCTTCACACAGAGAAATAGATTCACGAGTTTTTCTTGCCACGCCACCTAGAGTTTCTCCAGAAGCCGAAGGTCTGATAAAAGCATTTTTGTCTTTTACTAATTCTTCCATTCGAGTTTTATCACCAAGAATGCTTCCGTGACTAATTGTACTACTTGGATCAACTGCCAGAAGAGCTACTTTTTTTCCTAGAGATGTCAAATGTTTTCCAAATGCTTCAATAAAAGTACTTTTTCCAACGCCAGGAACACCAGTAATTCCTATTCGAACAGATTTATTGGCGTGAGGTAAGCAAGAATGAATTAGTTTATTGGCTTTCGCCAAATGGTTTGTATTGGTACTTTCGACTAAAGTTATAGCGCGGCTCAAGGCGGAAATATTCCCAGATAAAATCCCATCTTCTAATTCTTGTAAAGAAGGTTGTGTTTTTCTGAATCGTTGAACTTGTTCCACCGCAATTGAATTGATGATTTCTGGTGGAGGAATCCCGTTTTTTTCTTGTAGAGCAGAATGTTTTATTTTTTTATTTTCCAAAACTTATAATCGTTTCAGTAAAATTAGTAAAATTATTCTTCTGTGTTGCTAAAGGGCTGAATTTGTTAGTGCTAATTTATTAAAGGAGCTTGTTTATTTTGGCATATTGCAAAAGAATAATGGTTTTTGCGTCATTAATTTCACCAGTTTGAATCATCGTGAAAGCAACGTCGAAAGGAAGTTCCAGCACTTCAATATTTTCTTGTTCAGTATCGATGCCTCCACCAATGCTAACTTTCATACTTTCGTCATATTCGCCAACAAATAAATAAAGAATTTCGGTTACAGAACCTGGTGACATATAGGTTTCAAATACTTTTTGAACTTTAGTAAGGTGATAACCAGTTTCTTCTTCGGTTTCTCGAATGATGCATTGCTCGGGATGATCTTTGTCTAAAAGTCCTGCGCAAACCTCAATCATCATTCCTGTTTTGTTTCCGTTGAGGTAAGTTGGTAATCGAAACTGACGTGTTAATATTACTGTTTTTTTTATCGAATTATAGAGTAGAATTCCAGCGCCATTTCCTCTGTCATAAACTTCTCTTATATGAGTTTCAGTAGGATTATCTTCTTTTTGATAGTCAAAAGTTACTTTATTTAGTACATACCAATTATCCGAAAGTAAATCAGTTTTTTGGATTTTTATTTTTGGATTAGTCATTTGTATAGGGTTAGATTTTAAATAAAAAAACGCTCTGATTTTCAGAGCGTTTTTTATTTATTTAAGTATGGTTTGTTTTCTGTCTGGTCCAACCGAAACAATTTTTATTGGCACTTCGACATAATTTTCAATGAATTCGATGTATTGTTTTAACTCAATTGGCAATTCGTCATAAGTGGTCATTCCGGTTAAATCTGCTTTCCATCCTTTGCAATCTTGATAAACTGGCGTAACATTTTCTGGTTCTATGTTGTAAGGAAAATGCGAAATTACTTTTCCTTTATAGTTGTATTGTGTGCATACTTTTAAGGTTTCGAAACCTGAAAGTACATCGCCTTTCATCATCATGAGTTGAGTTACTCCATTAACTTGAACGGCATATTTTAAAGCGACTAAATCAAGCCAGCCACAACGTCTTTGCCTTCCTGTAACTGAACCAAATTCATTTCCAACGCGAGCCATTGTTGCTCCGTCTTCGTCAAAAAGTTCTGTTGGGAACGGACCGCTTCCTACACGAGTTACATAGGCTTTGAAGATTCCGTAAACTTCTTTTATTTTGTTTGGAGCAATTCCTAAACCAGTACAAGCTCCAGCTGCGGTAGTATTTGAAGAAGTTACAAATGGATAAGTTCCAAAATCAACATCAAGTAATGAGCCTTGAGCGCCTTCACATAAAATGGATTTACCTGCTCTTTGAGATTGGTTTAAGTATTCTTCGCTGTCTATAAAATCTATTTTTTTCAATTCTTCGATGGCTTCAAAGAATTCTTTTTCCATTTCATCGAGGTTGTATTGGATAGAAACATCATAGAATTTAATTATTTCCTCATGCTTATTTGCTAATGCACGATATCTCTCTTTAAAATCTTCTAATTCAATGTCTCCAACACGAATTCCGTTTCGACCAGTTTTGTCCATATAAGTTGGGCCAATTCCTTTAAGAGTGGAGCCTATTTTTGCTTTGCCTTTCGATGTTTCAGACGCAGCATCAAGTAATCGATGTGTGGGTAAAATTAGATGTGCTTTTCTTGAAATTATTAATTTATTTTTTATGTCTAAATTGAATTTCGCCAATCCTTCAATTTCTTTTTGAAGAACAACGGGGTCAATTACTACCCCATTTCCAATAATATTTACAGCAGTTTTATGAAAAATTCCTGAAGGAATAGTTCTTAATACGTGTTTTATTCTGTCAAATTCTAGAGTGTGTCCTGCATTTGGACCTCCTTGAAAACGTGCGATTATATCGTATTTTGAGGTAAGAACGTCAA
>NZ_JAQTPQ010000118.1 GCF_028712645.1 Flavobacterium sp.
TCCTGATTCCACTTTACCATTATATGGGCTATAATGTTCTATATTATTATTCTTGTCAAATTCATAAAACTTTCTTGGAAACAATAAAACTCTATACAAACAGGAATAAAATGTTCTGATATGATCTATATTATCATCTTCAATTTGAATTCTGCTTAATTCTTTTTCCCATGTTTGTTTTGCTTTTTCTTTGGTTTGTTCAAAGGAATCGGTACCAATTTCTTTATTTAAATTTAATTGCGCTTGCTCTAGACTTATAAACGAAGAGGCCATTTTTATATGTACTACTTCTCCTTTTTTTGTTTTAAAACCTATAATTGCCCCTACATGATTACCTTCACTATCTGTAGAATTTTCTATTAATTTCCAACCATCAGTCCAAGTGTGATTTATTTCGAAATCTTTATCGAACTCCACTACAAAATAATTATGAAAATTATCTGGAACTCCACCACTATTATTTCGACAATAGCCAATAATTTTGCGTTGCTTTGGCAGAATTTTCACCATTGAGCCTTTAAAAAAGGCGTCCAAAATGACATAAGATTTATCAGATTCTGGGAAAGTAAACTTAAAATAAGCGGCTCTTTCTGTTGGTGTAACTTCGGCAGTAACATCATAATCTGCTAAATAAACACTATAATAATACGGTTTTACAATTTCTGCTTTATGAGAGAACCAAGATTCGCGCTCGTCTTCTTGAAATTTCAAATCCCCCGTTACTGCCATCAATGAAAAGGCAGCATAATCATTAATCCAAGGACTTGGTTGGTGTGTTTGTTTGATTCCTCTAGTTTTTTTATCATGATACTTATAAGTCCATCCATCACCCATTTTAGAAGTCATTGGTGTCCAAAAATTCATTGCCCACGGCGTTGCAATTACAGGATAAGTATTTCCATTAGACAAAGTATAATCAGAATCGGTTCCCATTAATGGGTTTACGTAATCTACTAGACTTTCTGGTTTTTCAGCTGTTTTTACAAGCTCAATATTTTTATTTGAACAAGAAAAACACAATAGACAAACTAAAACTTTTAAATACTTCATCTTTTAATTCACTAAAATTTCATCTATAAACAACCAAGAATCTTCGCCTTTTGGACTCTTCTTTAGGTTCGTCGCTACTACTTTTACATATCTGGCAGTCAAAGCATTAAAATTAATTTTAAAATCTTTCAATTCCGAATTTGAATTTATTGCAAATGGATGGGTTACTTGTCCAACTTCTTTATATGTCACTCCATCATTTGAAACAAAAGCACTTACTTGAGTTGGAAAATAAATTCCTGAACCTTGATTTTCTATAGAACCGAGAACTATTTGCTTAATTGTTTTTTCTTTTTCTAAATCAATAACCACTTCCATATCTTTAACTAGCCAAGCTTGCCATTGTCCATCATGAAAGTTTTTTGTTCCTCTTAAAATATTAACTAAACTAAATGGTCCATCTGCTTTATAATTATCATCATACGGCGTTTTAAAGTTTAATTTGCTTCCTACTGCTTTGTGGAATTTAATCGTATCCGTAAAAAATTTACCAACAGCTTTATCATTTTCAAATAATGAAGCTTTAAGAAGTGTTGTTTCACTAATTGCTATCGAATCTGTGTATTTTATAGCATTAGCATCTATACTCTTATCTCCCAATACATAACGAATATCAGCATTTGGAAATTCATTTTTCAAAGCTAGTTTTACTATTTTTTTATCTAAATCAGCAGTTGAAGTAGCAGTTATTAAGTAAGCACTTTTGGCATAATTTATTCCTAAATAATCATAACGTTTCAATAAAGAAGGTAATCTATTTGTAAAATCATTCCAATTGCGTGCTTCTTTTGAACTCCATAGGGTTTCTGCCAAAGCAGCAATTCTTGGAAAAATCATATATTCTGATTGTTGCGTAGTAGGAATGTATTCTGACCATAAATTAGCTTGACCGCCCAAAATATGTTTAGCTTCTTCAGGAGTCATAGTAGGCACAACAGGATCAAATTCGTACACTTTGCTTAAAGGTGTATATCCGCCAAAAGCTAAAGGCTCCTCATTTTGTGGTCCTTGATAATGATCAAAATAACAATGTGTTCCAGGAGTCATTACTACGTCATGTCCTTGTTCTGCCGCTTCGATTCCTCCTTGAGTGCCTCTCCAACTCATTACAGTAGCTTCTGGGGCAAGTCCTCCTTCTAATATTTCGTCCCAACCTATTAACTTTTTGCCTTTAGAATTGATGTATTTCTCCATTCTTTTGACAAAATAGCTTTGCAACTCATGTACATTTTTTAAACCTTCGTCTTGCATTCTCTTTTGGCAAAGTGGACATTTTTCCCAATTCGTTTTGGTTGCTTCATCTCCTCCAATGTGAATGTATTTGGATGGAAAAATAGGAATTACTTCATCTAAAACATTTTGTAAAAACTCAAATGTCGATTCTTTTCCAGCACAATAAATATCCGTAATAGGCCAAACCCCTCCTGATGGCACTCCAATTCTTTGATTGAAACAAGCCAATTCTGGATAAGCAGCAATAGCACAGCTTACGTGAGCTGGCATTTCGATTTCAGGAATAATTTCGATGTTTCGTAATTGGGCATATTTTACAATTTCTTTTAATTCTTCTTGGGTTAAAAAACCTCCAAAAGTTCCTTTTTCATCTGGATTAACCGTCAATCTGGCATTCCAAATCACATTTTCTTGATTGACTCTCCAAGCTCCTACTTCGGTCAATCTTGGATATTTTTTGATTTCAATTCGCCAACCTTGATCATCCACTAAATGCAAATGCAACACATTCATTTTTAGCATCGCCAAACGGTCTATCGTTTCTTCTATATAGGATTTATCAAAAAAATGACGCGATAAATCCAGCATCAAACCTCTCCATTGAAAACGAGGTTCATCTGTTATACTCACATTCGAAATTTCCCATTTCACATTAGAAACAACAACTTTGCTTTCGATAGCGGTTGGCAATAATTGTCGAATACTTTCTAGTCCATAAATAAAACCAGCATTTTCTTTAGCGGTAATTACAACTCCTTTAGTTGAAACATCAAGTTTGTATGCTTCCCTATGAAAAGTTTTATCCACTTTAAATACAATGTAATTACTCTTTGGAATCTTCGTAGTAATTAGAGGTTTCCAACCCGCAGCTAATTGAAATTTGTTTAATAAAGCTGTAGCAATTTCTTTTTGTGAATCTCCTTTTACTACAAATTGGGTATTTTTAGAAAACTGAAATTTTCCTTCTTTAACTACTATATTAGCAGGTTTTGGAATAATATTTATCTTTTTTTGTGCTATAATTTCTTGACTAACAAAACTTGAAATTGTTAGTAAAATAAGGCTAATTATTGTTTTAAACTTCTTCATTATTTGTTATTTTAAACTTGGTTTAATTGTAAATTGATACTGATAGTTTTTATCTAAAAGTTGGTATTTTTCCATAGGCCAAGCTGACCAACTATCAATTCCGCCCACGCCCATTTGTTTGAAATCAATTTTCAAACTCGTTAAATCTCTTTCTTTAATGTCGGCTGCATTTCGTTGGTGTTTTTCTAAACCATCGTCTAAATCTTCGGTCAACAAATGCAAGGCTGTAAAACTCAATAATTCATCCGATTGAACGCTCAATTGCAATTTATCATTCGACAAATTCATCCATCGAACAGCCATTTTATTGCCCGTTTCTTGCGGACGGATATATGGATAATATTGTTCCGATACCGTTTGATTGTAAACTCCAACTGCAGCACTATAATTTCTGTCAATATAATTTTCGTATGGTCCTTTTCCATAATATTGCAAACTATTGAAATCTTTTGGTAAGACCATTTCCATTCCAAATCGTGGCAACATAGGCACGTCTTTCATTTTATCAATATTCAATTTTTGTTGAACACTCAATTCTCCATTGCTATTGATTTCATACTCTAAAGTCAATTCAGCCGAAACTTGAGGCAGATCATATATAGCTTTTACCAAAACTACATTCTCTTTTGTCATAGTAAAATTCCAACTCAACAAGGTCGGATTTTGCATTGCTATTTTCCAAGGTAACAATTGATGCTGTAATCCTGCGCCAAAGTCATTATCATTGGGAGCTCGCCAAAAATCAGGTCGCAATTGATAACCTTCTTTCAAAATAGCTTGATTTTCGAAAGTATATCCAGAAATAAATCCTGTTTTTTTATCGAAAGTAATCTTGGTTTTATCGCTTTTGAAAGTGATGCTATTTGTAGTTTTATCAACCAAAATTTTAGCAACTCCTATTATTTTTATATCATTTTTCCATTTGCCTTTGTAGAGTAATTGTTCAGTAGCAATTTCGAAATCTTTGGGCAAAAAAGGTTCTTCTTCTTTCAACTGATAACTTAGATTAATAAATGCTTCTTGAAACTTTTTCCCTTCTAAATGAATTGGCAAAAGATAATTTTTAGATTCTTGTGGATTGACATCCAATGTTTCAATAGTTCCCGTACTATCTACAACACCATCCAAAACCAATTGCCATTGCAAACGCACATTCGATAAATCTTTGAAGAAAAATTCGTTAAAGACTTTTATCGTTGCTGCGTCTTTATTTTCCCAAGAAGTGAGAATGTTTTGATATACTTTTCGCATTTCAAAAGCGTGCGGATGCGGTTGTCGCTCTGGATTGAAAACACCATTATTAAGGAAATTATTATCGCTCGGAACGTCTTTGGGACCAAAATCACCTCCATAAGCAAAAACCTTAGTTCCATCGTCTCTCGTTTTGTACACCGATTGGTCAATCATATCCCAAATAAAACCACCTTGGAAATTTTTATGCGCTCGGAACACATCCCAATAGTCTTTAAAATTTCCCATCGAATTTCCCATAGCGTGGGCATATTCACATAAAATATAGGGTCTCGAAGGATTTGGATTTGCCAGAATATATTCTTCCATTTTATTGGGCGAACTGTACATTGGATTAATAATATCGGAATCCCATTCAAATTTCAAGTCTTTTCCATCCCAAGCACCAGCAGTAGCTCTTTCGTACTGAATTGGTCTTGATTTATCACGATTTTTTATCCATAAATAACCTCTGTAAAAATTATATCCATTACCTGCTTCATTACCCATACTCCAAATAATGATGGATGGATGATTTTTATCTCTTTCAATCATTCGCTGCATTCGCTGAATATGTGACAATTCCCAATCGGGTTTGTTGCCCAATGTTTTGGTTATATCATATCCCATACCATGCGATTCTACATTGGCTTCATCCACAACATAAATTCCATATTTATCGCACAATTCATAAAAATATTCATCATTTGGATAATGAGACATTCTTACCGCATTGATGTTAAACTCTTTCATCAGTTTAATATCTTGCTCCATACGTTCTCTCGAAATGGTTTGCCCTGTAACTGGATCTGTTTCATGACGGTTTACTCCTTTTATGTATATCGCTTTGCCGTTTACTAAAAGTTGTCCGTTTTTGATTTCTATTTTTCTAAAACCAACGTTTTGATTAATAACTTCTATAACATTGCCTTTTTTGTCTTTTAAAATAAAAAGAACTTGGTATAAATTTGGAATTTCGGCATTCCATTTTTTAGGATTATTTACTGCAAATTCAAAAGTTTGTTTCGTTGAAGTTGCGCTAATCATTTTTGAAGCAACAATGGTTTCGTCCTCTTTCAATTGTACTTCTAAAAAATAATTATCATTTTTATCTAAATCCGAAAATTCAGTTGAGATTTTTAAAGTTCCGTTTATATAAGAAGCGTCTAAATCAGGAATAATTTCACAATCTTTTAAATGCACTTTATTTCTAGCGTACAAATAACTTTCTCTAGTAATGCCACTCATTCTCCAGAAGTCCTGACACTCTAAATACGAGCCATCACTCCATTTCATTACTTTTAAAACGATGCTGTTTTTACCCGTTTTTAAAAATTTATTCAAATTAAATTCTGAAGGTAATTTACCATCTTCGCCATAACCTACATACACACCATTTACCCAAACTGTAAGATTCGATTTGGCCGTACCGATATGCAGAAAAATATCTTTTCCTTCCCAATTTTTATCGATAGTAATTTCTCTTCTATACACTCCTGTCGGATTGTATTTTGTTGGGACAAAAGGCGGATTTGTGGCAATATATTTAGCAAAATCATAGGTTGTATTGGTATAAACAGGATAACCATAACCGTTTACATCCCAACTGGCGGGGATTTTAAAATTATCCCAACTAGAATCGTCAAAGTTGCTTTTTTTGAACTCTTTTGGCAAATCATTTGGACTTGTAACATAGATAAATTTCCATGTTCCATTCAAATCCAAATAATTTTTTGATGCTTTCCAATCGTTTTTTGTTGCCAATGCTTCGTTCTCAAAAACACAATAAGAAGTGTGCATAGGCTCTCTGTTTTCCTCATTGATTTTTTCATTTTGCCAATAAGGAGTTGACTCCTGAGCAACAGAAGTAAATGTCGAAAGTATAAATATGAATATGAAAAGTATTTTTTTCATCTAATTAATTGTTTATTTATCCCAAGCCATTTTGAATTGAGCATCTTCCATCCTATGTCCTTTTTCGTCATCTGAAACAGCATAATTGAAACCCGAACGCAAACTATAACCTGAGTATTCGCCATTTTTATTCAAGGCAATAAAACCAACTTGCAGGTATTCCAAATCTTTGTGATTTTTATGCTTGTTGTAAATACGCTCGGTGATTTCTTTACAAGCGTCGAAAGGCGATTTTCCTTGACGCATTAATTCTACCACCATTGCACTTCCAGCTGTACGAATCACTGCTTCGCCCAATCCTGTTGCAGCTGCTGCACCAACTTCGTTATCTAGAAAAAGCCCCGCGCCGATGATTGGGGAGTCACCAACGCGTCCGTGCATTTTCCAAGCAGCTCCACTTGTTGTACAACCTCCAGCAAGATTTCCCTCTTCATCTAGCATCAACATACTAATCGTATCGTGATTTTCGATATTGATAACGGGTTTGTATTTGGATTCTTCCAACCATTTTTTCCAATCTTTTTCAGCTTCTGGCGTTAACAAATTTTCTACTTTAAACCCTTCTGATAAAGCAAATTGCAATGCTCCTTGCCCAGATAACATAACATGTGGCGTATTTTCCAGAACTCTTTTGGCAACCGAAATAGGATGCATAATTCCTTCTAAAAAACAAACCGAACCACAATTGCTATTGTGATCCATAATGCAAGCATCGAGTGTTACCTTGCCTTCACGATCTGGATAACCGCCATAACCCACACTTCTAATATTAGGGTCGGCTTCGGGGATTTTCATCCCCGCTTCAATCGCATCCAAGGCAGGTTTTCCTTGTTTTAATTGTTTCCAAGTTTCAGCATTGGCAGGTAAACCGTGATTCCAAGTCGAAATAATCACTGGTTTTTTTTGTTTTTTTAAATCAATTTCTTTTTCGTTTTCAGTATTTCTGGCAGTAGCTTTAAACCCTAAAAATGAAGTCATTGCAAGTGTACCTAATGCAGTTTTTTTTATAAAGTCTCTTCTGTTTGACATAAAATTGATTTTTTTATTTATAAATTTTTGAAGATAACGCCATATTGTTTTTAGCATTTTTAGGCGAATTACCCATCCTAAAAATTAAAGTTCCTCCATTTGTAATTTCGTTGTGCGTAATATAGTTTCTATCTATTTTTTTTCCATTCAATTCAATTCAATTGATTGTATATATATATTTTCTTTACTATTATTCTTTGTTTGGATAACAAATGTTTTATTATTTTCTAAATTAATGCTAGCAGTATCAAACATTGGAGAACCAAAACTATAAACTCCTTGTGCTGGATTTACAGGATAAAAACCAAGTGAACTCAACACATACCATGAAGACATTTGTCCGCAATCTTCATTACCACAATGCCCGTTAGGTTCGTTTTTATATTGTGTCTCTAAAATTTCTCTTACTAATTTTTGGGGTTTCCAAGGCTTGTTAATGTAATTGTATAAATAAGCCACATGATGACTTGGCTCATTCCCATGAGCATATTGCCCAATCATTCCTGTACTAAATATAGGCAATTTATCTTCGGGTAACGGTTTTAGGGTAAACATAGAGTCTAACTTTTTCTCAAAAGCATCCTTTCCTCCTACTGCGTTTATTAAACCTTCAATGTTTTGAGGAACAGACCAAAAGTATTGCCAAGCATTGCTTTCGCAGAAATAAGGGGAGTATTCTTTTGGTATAAAATTATTTATAAACTGTCCGTTTTTCAATTTTGGACGCATAAATTTAGTCTTGGCATCGTAAACATTTCTCCAGCTTTCTGAACGATTAGCAAAATATTCGTAATCACTTGATTTATGCAATGCTTTTGCAAACTGAGACAAACACCAATCATCATAGGCATATTCTAAAGTTTTAGAAACTGACCAATTTTCGCTGCTTTCATCAACAGGAACATAGCCTAAAGTTTTGTAACTATCTAATTGTCTTGAATCAACCATAGCGCTTTCTTTGCAAGCTTTATAGGCCAATTCTACATCAAATTTTTTAATGCCTTTAAAATAAGCATCAACAATAACTGGAATGGCATGATTTCCTATCATCATATTGGTTTCATTTCCTTGCAAAGACCAAACGGGCAACAATTCTGTTTCTTTGTAATGTGCCAATAAAGAATTAACCATACTAGACACTCGATTTGGATGCAAAATGGTGTACAATGGATGTGCTGCTCTGTAAGTATCCCATAACGAAAAGGTATCGTATCGATCAAAACCTTGGGCATTTTCTATCTTACCATTTGCTCCTTTATAATCTCCGTTGCAATCACTCAACAATGTGGGAGCCAGCATAGATTGATACAACATACTGTAAAAAATCTTTTTCTTAGTAGCATCTGTTGTTGTTACTTGAATTTTTTGCAATTCTTTATCCCAAAGCGCATTTGCTTTTTCTTTATAATTTTCAAAATTAAAATCGGGAGCTTCTTGTTCTAAAGATTTATAGGCTCCTTGAATAGTTGCTGTTGAAAGTCCTGTTTTTAGAATTATTACATCATCATCAGTTGTTTTATAGTTTACAACTATTTTGGTTTTTACTGCTTCAACTGGACTTGTTGTCAATGAATCATTTTTAAAAATTTGGTAGGAATCAAAAGGTTTTGAAAATTTTATTACAAAATAAACCCTTTGGTCTTTTGCCCAACCTGTAGATTTTCGGTAGCCTTCTATAGTGGAATTATCAACCACTTTAATATATGTTTTTGTGGGAGCGTCCCAGTTTAAGGCATAACCCAAATCAATGTGTATTTGCGAAGCATCATCTTTTGGAAATGTATATTTATGAATACCCGTTCTGGCAGTTGTTGTAAGCTCTGCTTTTATACCAAAATCCAATAAATCTACAGCATAATAACCTGGAGAAGCTTTCTCTCTTTTATGCGAAAAACTTGAAAAAGGCATAAAATTATTGTCCTTAATTCGATTAGAAAATCTGCTATTGGTAGGCATTACTAAAATATCATACAAATCACCGGCACCTGTCCCTGTTAAGTGCGTATGAGAAAAACCAGTAATAATAGAATCTTTATAAAAATAACCTGCAATTCTATCCCAACCAGGAATACCAATATCTGGACTTAATTGTACCATTCCAAAGGGAACAGTTGCACCAGGATAAGTATTACCTGGTCCATCTGTTCCTATAAACGGATTTACATAATTAGTTAATTTATCATAGTCTGATTTATAAGGACTGCAATTGTATAAAAGAGCAATAAATACCATATATATTAGACTATGCTTCATTATTATTTTATTTTAAGCTTGCTTTAGTTGCTGCAATAGTTTGTAATTGCTCTTGAGTTAAAGCAGGACCATCAAAGAAAGTAATTCCTTTAGCACCATTTTCTTTAGCATATAAAATGGCTTCTTTTAATTCTTCTGGAGATTTAAAAGCGGGTAAATAAACACCAGTATTAACCTTTGTTTGTTTTCCTTTTAAATCCGAAACTCCTTGTTTAGTAGCATAAGCTACCCAGTCCACTTCTTCATTGTAAAAACCGTGATAAATCATTGGATACACCTCATCAATATCCCATTTATCCCAGCGTTGACGCACCATGTGATCTGCCATTTCTGGATAAGGAAATACAGCAGCCGTTAAATTTTTATGGTATTTGTGTACAATTTTATACGCATCGTCAACCACTGATTTGATAGCATTCAATCTGAAATTTTTCCATTCCATATCAATTGCCGTATTGTGGCTTTCTTTTGGGTTTTTGTGATGCAATTTCTCAAATGCTTTAATACATTCATCACAATAACAGAAGTCATATTGAGGTAATTCTTCGTCTTGAACCAAATTATATTTTGGAAGTAAACCTATTGGCAAGAAAATGTCTGGGAAGCGAATGTAATCTAAGTGTACACTTTCGATACCATCTACTTTAGCTAATTCTTCTACCAAACCCAATACGTGATTTCTAGATTCTTTTCTTGTAGGGCATAACCATTGATAATAATCTACATACGGACGATTATCAAAGCAGGATTTTCCCTCTTTGCTCACCATATACCAATCTGGGTGTTTCAATGCGATTGAATCGCCAGGACGGTTCATAGTCATAATCCAAGCATGCACTTTCAAGCCTTCTTTAGTGGCTACTGGAACTAATTTTTTTAATAATTCTGGATCAGCATTGGTGTTGATTAATACTTCATCGATTCCGCCGTCTTTGTATTTTTTGAACTCTTTGCTATA
>NZ_JAQTPQ010000119.1 GCF_028712645.1 Flavobacterium sp.
AAAAATTTGAAAGATCTTCAATAACATAATAATATCTCATAATTTACCTAAGAATTTTATTTTTGAAAACGAAATGAATTCAACATGACTCATAGTATTATTGAATATATGTATTGCTTTATTTTTAGCGATTCGTTCATCATCCGCAAAAACTTTGGTTTTAAATATCCCATAAGTTCCGGATCTAGATTTAATCCCTCTGAATGAAATTCTAATAAAATATCTATTCATTTTAACACGTTATGAAATGATTTACTAATATTTGGTTTTTATGGCATCCAGGGCAAATATGAACATATATAGTTTCTGGAGGAATATATAAAAACATTGGAGGATTGTGTTCTGGGTGATTACATATTGGTAATCTATTAATCGGATAAAACCCTGATTTATCAAATTCTAATAACATATTATAACCTATAATATCTGTGTTAGTTTAGCATATTCTGGATGATCTTTATAATAGATTTGTCCAAATTCTCTGCCTTCATCGTCAATACATCTCAATCTATAATAAAATTTCCCAATCGATCTTCCATATTCATGATAAAAATAATCAGTTGAAATATGGGGTTCTTTACCCATCTCCTTCGCTAATCGTTCAAATGAATATTTAACTTCATTTACAACTATTGGTAACTGTTGAACAAATCCATTACCATTTATGAAACTACATCCGTCATTATTTGGAATAGGTTTTAATTTTATAATAAATGATAATGCCTTGTCAAGAAATTTTTCATATTTTATATATTCGTCTTTTATGTCAAATAATTCATTATCAATTGCTTCATATTTTTTAATAATCAATTCTTTCATGTTTACCTCAAATAATGTATATCATCTCATAATAAAAATAAATAACTAAAATTCATATTTTTAATGAATTCTATTCAATATAATTATGCCAGTCATCGGATTCTGTTAATAAATTACTATCAATAATTTTATAAGGTTTTTCTTTACTTTTCAAGTAATTTATTGCTCCGATACAAGGTTTAATTGGATTATTATGGCAAGCCCAGGTTTTATTATGAATGACTCGCATATTAACGATACCATAAGGGGTTGGTATACAACCATAATTTTGTATAATTTCAGATTCCATTGAAAAAAAGTCAAAAGGACATCCGCAACACATGATATCATTTGAATTATTATTTAGGACCATATTTAATCAAATATTTTTGTAATTCATTTTGAAGTATAGAATTTTCAGTTGCTAATTCCATTATACAATTAAATAACATTTGAATATCTGTTATTTCATCTTTATCATACAAACACAAATTCTTATAAACAATAGGATTGATATATCCTAGATTTCTAATATCTTCTAGTGTTATATTATTCATCACCAACTCACAAAAAAAGTTATTGATTTTTCAATATTAAAAACTTCTTTCAATATAATCAATAATTTCAATGCTTCAATTCTTTTTGAATCTTCATCTTCATAATCTAATTCATCATGTAATTCTTCTTCAATATCCTCAAAAGAAAATGAAAAATATGAATCATTATTGAAACAGCTTACTTCTGAAAAATATTCCCATAATATTTTCTTTGCATTTATATAACCGATGGCTTCTAAATGGTATAGTACCTGTAATAAATTCAAGGTTGGTATCATTTCTATTTCTGGTTTTTCACATCTTGGACACCACGGGGTATAATACATTTGTTTTGGTTTATTACAACACTCGCATATATTTTTACCCTGGCAGGTTAACTCATAAATATCCATAATTAATCCTCACTTATTTTTAAATCATATAATATATCGCGATTTTTTGCCGCGCGTTCTTTTCTGATAGTTAAGAATTTTCCATATCTACAATAACTATAATATCCCATCCCTGCTCTTTTACTCCAAAAATCTTCGCCACAATGCTGATGTCTTTGATTTCTGTGATGTTTAGTTCTACTCATATTAAAAATTATAATCGTTATAGTGCGAACAGTATTCACTAGTGTTAACAAATAGATCATATAAATGATTGAAATATTCAGAACTAACACTATCAGTTGAATCAATCGTTACTTCTTCCGTATCTTTATAAAAGATATGATTTGATATCTGTATTACGTGTAATTGTATAATAGGTTCAATTGTTATAACTCGATCATGGCATATCATATAAGGATTATTAAACATATCTACATGATAACTCATCCTATAAATATGTGAACTTCCATGGCAGTGGCCAGTTATTGAATATACTAATAATAACAAAAATAATAATTTTCTCATAAAATCCGATTAATTGAATGCTGAAATCATATTGATACCCTACAAGTATCACAAATTATCTTTTAATATTGAAGATAACTCAATTGCTCTATTATAGTATATTTCAGCTATACCATAATAATATTGAATATTTTCATTATTACCAAGTAAATGAAAATACTCAGCTTTTTCAAACTATTGTTTTATTTTTTCTTCTAATATTTCTCTCATAATATTTTAAATCAATGAATCATATAATTTTTTCATTCTAATAATATCCATAGCAGTATCAGAAAGAGCATTATGTTTTATTATTTTACTGTGATCAATATCATTCATTTCAAAATATCCATTTTTAGAACCACTAAGAATATCAATATAAGTTCTGATATCTCTGTGCTTCCATGAATTAAGTGGATATTTGATTTTAAATTGCCTATACAAATGCATGATTATAGGAAAATCAAAATCCTGTCCTCGAGACCAACTATAACTTTCTTTGTAATCATATTTAGATGATTTAATGAAATCATTCAATAAAATTAAACCTTCAGTAACACTAACATCATTTACTG
Organism: Flavobacterium sp.; assembly: GCF_028712645.1. Taxonomy (GTDB): domain Bacteria; phylum Bacteroidota; class Bacteroidia; order Flavobacteriales; family Flavobacteriaceae; genus Flavobacterium. The sequence goes on from NZ_JAQTPQ010000119.1 coordinate 2,809, forward strand.
AAGGTTTAATAATTAATTTAGCTTCATCATTTTGTCTATTCCACCACTGTATTGTATCATAATCAGTTATTCTCCCCACTTTAATTTGTTCAATAGGATTGAATTTGATATAGAAACCTCTTGAAATAAGATCATCATATGTACACTTTTCTTCAAAAGTAAAAGGTATCAAAGCTAATGACAAAACAACACTGTCAGGGGTCACCCCTAATGTTTCTATATCAACATTAACATGAGTTAAGGCCATATTTATTCCTTATATTTCAAAAACAAAGACTCCCAACATATATCATGTTGATAATCAATAGGGTCAATCACTCCTATTTTAGCAAATGCTGCAATTCTCTCGGCACAACTAGGACATGCACCACAACTTTTATTATTGTGATCAGGATTATAACAAGTTATAGTTGATTCTAAAAAATTTATGTTTTCAATCTTTAATAATTCTTCAATTTCTTGTTTTTTATTCATTCCTTGAAAAGGAGCAAAAATTTGGATATTATGCATCCTATTTTGTACTAGTACAGAATTCATTTTATCAATGAAATTTTTAGTAGTATCCCAATATGAATATTCATCTTGAGCTTGAATACCTGTTACAATAAGCTGACAGTTATTTACTTGAGCGTAAGAGGCTGCAATCATCAATAAAATTGAATTTCTAAACGGCACTTCTGTTATAGGAGCAGGATCACCTAATATATCAACAATTGTTGGCATATCTAATCCTTGATTTATATTTGCCGAAATTGGTCGAGCAATATCTCCTAAAAAACTAATATCAATTAATGTATGACTTATCCCTAATTTTTCACAATTATGTTTAGCAAGATCTAATTCAATAGATTGCTTCTGCTGATAATAAAAACTCAGAGCAGATACATTATCTGCTCCATATTTTTCAATAGATAATCTAGCGGCAATAGCTGAATCCATACCACCAGACATTACTACAACAACTTTTTTTGCAACAGGAAATTTATCTATCATCATAAAACCTTATTTGTTAACAATACTCATCAATTCAGATCTCAATGCTCTATCTGATTCAAATAATCCGTGTAGGGATGATGTAATTGTAAAACCATTCTCATCTTCAACACCTCGAGTTAGAACACAAAAGTGTTGCGCTTTTATAATTACTGCAACAGAATCAACTTCTAGAACATATTTTAGTGTTTCTGCAATTTGATGTGCTAATCTTTCTTGAATTTGAGGTCTGTGTGAGAAATAAGAAACAATTCTGTTTATTTTACTCAATCCTATGACTTTTTTATCAGGAATATAAGCAACCCAACAACCTAATTCTTCTGGTTGGTGAGCAGTACCAAAATAAACAAAATGGTGTTCACATAATGATTTAATTGTACATTTTTCAATAATAAGATCTGAATATTTAAATTTATTATCTACAGTTGTACATTTAGGGAATTGATCAAAATCCAACCCATTGCATAGTTCATTAACATACATTTCAGCCATCCTATTAGGAGTGCCTGAAATACTATCATCCGCAATATCCAATCCTAAAGTTATCAAAATCTGTCTGAAATGAGTTTCTATCAAATCAACTTTTTCTTGATTTGATAAACCATTATCAATCAAAGGAGTTTGAAACCCTTTTTCATATAGATTTTGATTGATAATTTTTCCTAAAATTTTATCTGTTTTATCTTTCATTTTTTTCCTTAAATGTAAACATAGCGCCTTTTGACAATCCTTCTGAAATAAATATTTTATCAATACCTTTCAATTTGTTCTGTAAATCATATGTTTCAACAATGTAATCCAAAATATTTTCAATAGTAGTTTCTTTATTCATTATAATAATATTATACTTCGACTTTTTTATACTTGCAAAAAAATCTCCCCTAATTGTACTATATTTAATTATAATATTTTCATCATCATTAATCAATATATTTTCATTAAAAATAAAAATTGCATTATCAACATCATTCAAAATTGTTTTTAATACATATTGACTGTATTCATCATAAAAAATCTGCTTATATTCAATCCAGCTCAAATGGCCATGTCCTATATTTTGACACCCCCATGAAGAAGAATTTTTTAATCCATGGTTATATGTGAATTTTCCTAAATTTACATTATCTATCTCACTAAATTCTTCCACATTTAAAAAGCATTCTATTGCATACAAATTTGCATGCAATTCTTTCAATTCACGGTAAAGATATTGTTCAAGATGACTTTTTAAATTTTTTTGAATGTCTGAAGTATCTTCAATATATGTAATTGCGTTTAAAGGTATTTCAAATTGAATGGAATCAGTAATGATTCCAATATATCCTTCTTTAGATTTTATATATTCAACAGAATCAGCATGAAATGGAAGTAATAATTTATGATCAACACCTTTAGAAGATGAATCAACTAATTCTTTTATATCTTTTTTAATTGTTGAAAAATCAACCACTACTTGTTCATGAGTTTCAATAGAACCTGTAACTTCAACAGATAAATTAAAACTCAACCCCTTCAAAAAACCATCGTTTGTAATGTACCCAAAATCAATTTGGGTGATATTTCTCAAAAACATAGTACTTTTCATTTGTTTCCTCATTTCCCTATTTTATTTCCAAAAACATAACAATGATTTCTGGTTGCAATATAATACCCTTTGTTCATAGCTTCTATTACAATATGAGATATATCACTTTGTTGATTGATTGTTGCCCCTGCAGGCATAACATATATGTCTTGAGTGAATCCTGCGTTGATTAATTGAGTAACATAATAGTCTAATTCATCCCAGCATCTCCTACTTCCATCGACAACAAATTTCAATATTAATGAACTAGCTTGTTTATTATAATCTAATATGTTTTCAATGTCAACTACATTTTTTTCACCACTCACTGTATATAATTTAGGGCTACATGCAAAATGAACAAAATTATTTTGCAATAATAATTTCATATCATTAGTTAATTTTTTAACTGCATTTGTTTCAATTGTTGTAATAGCAGGCCGTTTTACAAATCTATTTTCCATCTCATTAAAAATATCTACAATAACTCCCTGATATAATAATGGCTCACCTCCTGTAAAACAAAGCATAATAGATTGATTTGTTTTTTTATGTTGAAATGAATCAGATTTCATTCCTAATTCATCAATCCCAATTTCAATTATTCTATCTACTAATTCTTTTATTGTATATTCATTACACAGATGTCTAAATTTCTTGCTCCAACTATAAGACGAATCACATCCTTTTTCAAAAACAGGCAAATCTTCTATTTTAGTTATACCAGTTATATCTACTGTTTCATAAGGCAATTCATATGTTTTTTCGTCAGTAGGGTCTATCTGACCAAACCCATTACATCTTAAATTACAACCAAAAAACCTAACCCAAATTGAAGGAATACCTGAATACTTTGCTTCACCTTGAAAACTTGTGAATATTTCACTAACTTTTGTTTTATAATCTTTATTCATCATTGATACCTAATCTTTTCTTAATATCTGTTACAGTAAAACCTGTAAACTCAGCTAATCTGTTTAATTCAGTTGAAATCCCATATTCATGATTATCTAATCCTCTCTCAAATGGAAATGATATCCAACAATCAAAATCTACAGCATTAAATAGAGAATAGAACTTAGCAGTTGTATTTTTTGCAGTGATTCTTTCGCGAGTTTGTCCTGAATCTTCAATATCATCAATAATAATATCTGCAATTTTTACATCATCAACAAAAACTAATTTGTCATACAAATAATTTCCAACAAGATATGCACATGCTATCCCACCTCTCGGAATAGGATAGCAATATAATTTTTTATTTGTTGGGAAATCTTTTTTTATTTGTTCACTTATTTTTATAGCAGCTAAGCACAAATCATGATGATTGATATTTTTTATTTTTTTCATTATTCACCAAATAAATTATCTAAATTATTTCCATGACGATAGATTCTTTTTGACTGCATATATCTCCCAAAATCATCATTCCATCTTTTAAAATCATCCATATCTTTCACATATCTAAGCATACCCATAGGTGAAGGATCTGAATCAACTGATTTGATGATATTATCAATTCTTTTACTAAAATACAACAATCGTTTGAAACACAACAAAGGAACCATTGCTCTGATTATACTTTGATAATGTATATTATCCGCTTTATTTATCATATCAGCTGTACTTTTAATATTACTAATCATATGATCTGCAATATATTCAATATCAAAATTATCGAAATATTTTTTCATGATATCACTATAAAATTCTAGTGAATCAATTAACTCTTTTCTTATTTCAATCAAATTATCTGAATTAATTGCTCCATTTTCATTTTCATATTTTCCTTGAATGATAGACATTGATATTGTAGTACTATCAAAACTAAATGTTGTATCATTATTCAAAAAACCGTTTTTTGATAAATAAAACAAAGGCTTCAATCGTGAAGAAGAACCAACCCCTAATAAATGTACATGATCTTTTATGATGTCTCTTCCATATTTTTTATTCAATAAATGATATGCGACAAGCATATCAATAGATTCTTTTTCACCATTTCCTATACAAGTATCAGCTAAAGATAATCCTGCAATATTATTTATCAATTCAGGTCCTAATTCAGTCACACCTACATCAAACCACTCAACCATATCTTGATAATTATTTCCTTGAATGATATAAGATACCTTTGAGGTTGAATCAATAAGACTATCAATTTGATTTTTAATATTCAGCGCAGTTTCTTTAGCACAATATGCTGCTTTATTAGGATCATAAACTTTATCGGTTACTCTTGATCGTGCAACAGTCACTCCTTTGAATTTTTCAACAGGAATAACATCAAAACACATTGCTATGTCAGCAATTTTCTGTACATTGTATATTTCACTTTTAATTTCATGAGTGACTGTTTTACCTTGAGTGATCATTTGAAGCCCACCAGAATCTGCAAATAATTTTGAAAACCCAAAATTATCATTCATTCTAATAAATTCACCTACATTATTTTCAGTATAAGCATTAAATAAAATATCAACTTCAAATTCATCAATAACATCCTTATTAACATATAAAGATTTCTTAATTTTTTGAAGACCCTCATTAATAATTTTAGTTATACCTTCATATTCATCAGGATTATCTACTGCCCACTTATTTGGTTGTAATCTCAACATAGCAGGCGCACTAAAAACATATCTTAATTTCATTACTGTCCTTGTATTTTTGTGTGTAATATATTTACATCTATAAATGATTGCGGTAATTTTTCTACAGAAGTTCCTCTTACTGGGTTTATATCTAAACTTCCTCTTCTTGAATACAATAACGCTATATAAAAATCATTATCAATTTTACTAGCTATTTGATTAAATAATTTTTCTGCACAAAATTCATGAAATTCATTTTGTTCTCTTAATGAAATTACTTGTTTAATAAAACTAGCAGGTGTTATGTATTCTGGTCCATATTGATAAAGATATGCAGATCCTGTATCTTTTTGTCTCGTATGTCTGCACCGACTTCTCAATATATTAGTATAAAAATGCCCATTAAATTCATTTGTTTTTTCAATATAATTGTTATCTGATTGATGATCATCAATCAATAAGTCATCACTAACTAATGTTGCAATGTCAGTGAAATTATCAAATGAATAAAAATTTAGCGTATCAAAAATCAATGAATCAAAGAAATTTATATGAACTGTGGTTTGTAATACTTGTTCTAAATCTTGCTTGATTTGATTAATGTAATTTTGAGTGGCAGTTTTTCTATCACTCCCCATCTTACACATATCAAAACTATTAAGATACAATTTCATGCTTTTACTTTCAATCATAAATTCTGAATTAGAATCATAGACAAACTTAAGAGTTCCTGCAATAGGCATCCCATTATTTAATAAAAAAGTTGATTCATAGCAATGCCAAACATCATAACCTACAAAACATTTCATTAGTACAGGTAATGTAGATCTTGCCAATTCTCTTGGCATCGGGTTTAATAATGATGAGTTAAAAGTATCTGTATATATTGCATAAGATGTTGAATCACCTAAAGTTTTTGCTGCTATATTTTCTATATTCATAAGATGTATGGATTTTCTTTTGTTTTAAATGTTGAGTGAGGTCGTATTACTTTATTTTTTAAATCAAGTTTAAACACAATATTTGGGTCGATTTGTTTTGAACCATTGAATTTAACCGAACTGATATTCAATTCAGAATCAATGAATAAAGGGCATATTTCATTTCTAAATACAAACAAATCAACACTATCATGATAAAAGCAAGAAAAACTACCATTTATTTCACTCAAATTGTCGAATGAATCATTGATTTCATATAATAGTAATTCAGTATCCCATAAAGTCTCTATTGAATATTTTTGTTTGATTCGATTAATTTCAAAATCTTTTATAATACCATTGTGCCAAAGAAATGTATTATTGTATTTTGCAGGATGTATGCTATCATCTTTTTGCAAAGATGTGGGAGCTTGTGAATGTAATAATATGTAATTTTCTGATTGATTTAATTTATTACATTGAAATTCAAATTTATTCTTCTGTACATGTATTATATTTGAGTTGTCAACATCAAATGAAGTAATTGAATGAGAATATGATCCTCTATACTGATTGATAGAATATAAGTAATCTATTTGTTTAACATCAAATGATGCTATTAATCCACACATATCATGTCCTTTGATTTAATTGTTAAAAATTAATAGTATAACCTACAACCCTTGATTTCTAATATTGTTAAATTGTTGAGTGATAACAGAAGCTCCTACTTTATTAGGTCTTTTACTATCACGCTCAATAGCATCAGCTAATGAAATATCAAAAATTTTGAGTTCTACTGTATAACCCAAATTTTGTAAAGTTTTTGTTAATGAATTTCTAGTTTTAATTGAAATGTTTGTATCAGCAACAATAATATTTCTTTTTTCATCAGCTAATTGTTTGAATAATTTTGATTGTATTTTGTTAACTTCACATTCTTTTTTGAAATCCCAGTAATGAAAAAGATTTGAATTTGGTTCCAATTTATGATTCAAATCTTTTTCAATAATTTCTCTACGAATATCATCTCGAGAAATTATAGTAAAACCTTGTTGTTTTTCAGCCCAAGTAGTTTTACCAGAACCTGATATGCCAACAGTTAATATTGCTTTCATTTAAGCCCTTTTGTTTATATGTTCATAAAATATATTATAATGCATTTTTCTTATTTATCATAATATTTATCATGGTCCCAAAAAGAATGCCATGATTTTGGTAAATCTTTCAAATTAGCTTCAAAATATAATTGTTCACCTAATTCAGTTAATTCATCTTCAACTAAAACAGTTCCTTTAGTTACAAACCCTAATTCAATAGCCGTTTCTAAATAATATTTAAATGAACCTAATGAACCAAAATGAAAACTCGAATCATTTTCTTCTTTGATACCTTTTACGATCGCTATAGTACAAGAATCTACCATAACACCATTAAATCTTTTCATGTTATTTAATACCAATATAAAAAGGGGATAGTGAAATTATCTTTATCCATATTATAACTATAAAAGGTAATATTGTATAGTAAAAAATAATACTTTTTATATCATTTTTCTTATCACCTATAAATTGTTTCTTTGTACCAAAAAATAAAAAACACATGACATATAATGCAGATAAATATATCATGACGACTAAAATTGTACAATATCCAATAATAGATAGGACATATATTTAATCTAAAATGTAGTCTAATGGATTTATACCATAGATTATATTTCCATTCCAAACTTTTCTGCAAGTATCAATATAATCTTGATCAATTGATTTTATAGTTAAATCGTCAGGTGAAAAAATAAAGAATAATGATTCATCAAAATTTAATACGGGTACACAAGACATCGCTTTA
>NZ_JAQTPQ010000120.1 GCF_028712645.1 Flavobacterium sp.
GCAAATTTCTTTTTTTTAAAACAATGAAATTCATTGTAAATTAAATTTAACATAATTAGTTGAATCTTATTAAAATTAATATAAGGGGAATTTGTAAAAAAAAATCAATTGAAATGGAAATGCAACAAATTTAGGTATACGATAAACAGCATTATTTTTTTAGATTTTTAAAGCTTGAGTTTAGTGAAAACTTTAAATTTAAGAAAGCCAAAAAGGACGAGAATCTAAAAGATGTGAGTAATTATACAATCTTTTTTTTTGTATTATATTCTGAGTCTGAATTATTGGATTTTTTGAAACTTTATAGTACAGGAGTTCAAATTTTTGTCTGTTCTTTTAATAAAGAGGTATTGACTAAAATGGAAAATATTGCCAATATATTTTTATTGGACACCTCTAAGACAAAAACAGAAATGATAAAAGAATTACATAGTTTTTTTAATTGCATGATATTTAAAACACCTAAAATTAAAGATAAATTAATCGAAAAAAAAATGAAAAAATTTGTTATTACCAAAAGAAAAAACGGAGAATTCCAATTCAACTTAATCGCAGGCAATAATCAGGTAATTCTTGTCAGTGAAGGGTACACAACCAGAGCTAATTGTGAAAAAGGAATCGAATCCGTAAAACGGAATTCACAGGACAGTTCAAAATTTAATCGAATGATAGCTTCAAATGGCAAGCCATATTTTAACCTAAAAGCGACCAATGGGCAAATAATTGGTACCAGTCAGATGTATGAGAGCGAAACTTCACGTGATAATGGAATGGAGTCTGTAAGAACAAATGCTCTAAAAGCAATAACTGTTGACGAGATACCGCTAAAATAATTTAGTAGCCACATTTGACTCATTATTTGTAGTACGTGACTTTTTTACCAAAAACAAAAACAGATTTTATTTTTGTTGAAATTGAAATAATTAAATTGAAATAGATGAAGATTATTATTTTATTATGTGTCTTATTTATTTTGCTGTTTGAATGCAAGTCACAAACAAACTCTTAAATTTAAAGTTTTTAAAAATATTCCATTTTGATGAGAAATATAAAATTGAGCTTAATTCTTGTGTTTACGCTTATTAATTTTAGTTTTGGTCAAGCGATTTATACCAATAAGCAAATAGATAGTTTAATAGCTGTCATTAATTATGGTAATCTAAAAAACTATAGAGCTACTTTACAAAAAATGTACTTCTCCTCTAATCATAATAATTATTTGGAAGGAAAGTGTGTAACAGTACTAAAGAAAGCTAGGTTGGCTTGTGAAGAAGGAAACTACAAATTTGCACATAAATATTTAGATGAAGGGCTTGCCTTGGCTGAAGAAAAAGATGTTGATTCATTAAGATTGTTTGCTGATATTGAATTAGCGGTTTTATCGGGTAGGGAAGGACTTAATGAAAAATCTGTTAAACTTATTGAATCTTGTTTTTCTAGAATTTCAAAGTTGCAGCATTTTAAAAATAAGGAATATTATTTGGGATTGTTATATACTTATAAGGCTATGTTTTCTGCAGGCTTAAAAAAACAACCTACACCAAAAGAGTATTTAGAGTATCACAAAAAAGCCCTGTTTCATTTCACTAAAGTAAAAGGTACAATAGCAATACCGGCCTATACGAATATAGGAAACTCTTATCTTGCTGCTAAAGAATATGATTCAGCCCAGTATTATTACGAAAAGGCTTTGCATAACAGGAAAAAAGTAAAAGGTTTTTTAGCTATTGAATATGCAAATCTAGGTGAGTTGTGTTTTGAGTTGAAAAAATATCCACAAGCACTTTCTTATATTGATAGTTCTAATGTAATAGCAAAGAAGCAACGAGTATATTATCTTCTAGAAAATAACTATGCAACACAAAATAAAATTTATACCGAGTTAAAGGATTATGCGAATTCTTATATAAGTCTAAAGCTACAATTGGTTTATAAAGACAGTGTAAGTCAAGGCGAGAGCAAGATTTTTAAGGAAGGATTTAGTTATTATGATTCAAAGGCTGAAGCTAACAATACATTGTTTGCTATAAATCAATCAATGCTGATAATAGGATTTATTATAATTGCTTCATTATTGTTTTGTTTGTACAAGAGTTATGTTAAAATATTGAAGAATAGAGCCTTGTTAAAGGAAAAGGAAAAGGAGATAAATGCAGATAAAGTTCAAATTGTTTCGTTAAAACAAAAAATTACTACTTCTTATGAAGAGGTAATAGTGATGGCGAAAAAAAATAATCCGTTATTTTTTAATTCTTTTAAAGAGCTTTACCCTGATTTTTACGCTAAGCTAATAGCAATGCAGTCTGAGTTAACTCCTACAGAACAAAAAGTTTGTTTTTATCTTAAACTTAAATTTAGCACCAAAGAAATTGCTGATTATACTTTTGTATCTGCTAAGGCCATTCAAAATCGAAAAAATAGGTTGCGTAAAAGATTGAATATCCCAGAACGAGATGATATTTATGCTTGGGTTGATACAATCTAACTATTTCACCAGTAGTTGGGTTTGCATAAACCTTACTACTTTTTTTACTTAATTTTACACGACTAACCGAAAACATTTTCAAGACAAAGGGCTACTTTTAACAGTATGCCCTTTTTTTATACTTTTTGCGTCTAAAAACCAAAAGTAATAAGTTTCCAATATATTGAAAAAAAAGCTTGTCAATCGGTTAATTTTCAAGCAATTAACAGCTAGGTTCTATTAATAATTTTTTATGATTGTCCGCTAAGCGGACTAATAACCCAAAATAGCACTCAGATGACACAGATTTGACGGATTTTCGCTGCTATTAATATAAAAATCCGTTTTTATCAGTTTAAATCCGCGTCATCCGTGTGCCATTTTCAGAATTGGTGCAAGCAACGGATAGTCATTTAATTTTTTACCACATAGATTTTTAAAAATATAATTTGCAAAGAGGTTTTACTTTGTCAATTCGCTTTGCTCGAGTCCAATGTCATTAAGTTAAGCAAAAAGTGTCTCAATCTTGTCATTCCGACAAAGGAGGAATCTTATATATTGCTCACGTTATGCGATTTCTCCCGTTGGTCGAAATGACAAAGAATCCTTAGCTTAATGATATTGCTCTCAGGTTATATGCATTTTATTTACTCATAGCTATGATCTGAGACCAAAGGTCGAACAGACGAAGTAAAACTATGATAAGCGAAGCGTCTTTCTATTAAAATAAAATTTTTTTCTATGTGGTTTAAAGTTTTTAATATTAATCGAGTTCAGGTTGTTAATTAAACCTAAACCTCTGATGCTTTTTTTCTTTCATTAGTGCCTATCTTTTTTGAATAGTAAATCTCTTTTTCTCAAGTTAAAGTCAAATACGGTATGTTTTTTTGTTTTTAAATAACAATTTAAAAGCAATATGCTATTGTCTTAGTAGTGATATATCGATTAAAGGAATTAAAATACGATTAAAGACCATTTTTTTTATAAAAAATTTAATAAAATACTGTTTATTAGGTGTTTGTAAACAATAGGTATCTATGTGGTATGTGTATTTTAACGACTTTTTTTATTTATGAATACTTTTATAACTATGATTAAGCCTTACTAATTTTAAGAAATAATGAGAGCAAAAGGTACTATCTAACTTCTGTATTCCCATAAGTTGGCCAACTGAATTTTTTTAATCTAAATAGTATTTATGGATTTAATGAATTTTCAGAAAAGCGAATTATTAGGGAAGAATTATTTTGATAGTACTCTAATAGAAGTCAAAAAAAAATCAAACACAAATATCAAAACAATGAAAAAAAGAATGAACCAACAACTAAAATCAAAACAATGAAAAAAAGAATTACCTTATTACTGCTCCTTCTCTTAGGATGTTTAGATGTAAGTGCACACTCTTTCTTGGTTAGTTTTCCTAACCACACAACAGCACCTACACAAAACCCAAAAAACCTTGTGATGTGTAATAGCGCTTCACTCTTAAAAGTGAAACTCATTGTAGCCTCAGAAGCAGCTACAAGAGCTATTATAACCTCACCACTTCCTCCAAGTAGCAATTACTTGCTTGGAACCGAAGCAAAAATAGTAGGAACTCCTGCTATTACCATTACCAAAAGCGGTGGTGGTGCCAATGCGCCAAACCATTTGTTGGAAACCAATTGTTCAGGTTTCCCAAATTTGTTTAATCTAAAACAGCCAGGATATGAAAAAGTTTAACTTGCTAAAAGGAAGTATTTTATATTTACTTCTTACTCTTTTTTTTAGTACTCAATTCGTTTATTCTCAGAACTGTACAGCCAATGCTGGTGGGAATGTTATTGTATGTGGTGAGTCGACAACTCTTAATGGATCAGTTTCTGGTACACTTGGGGTAGGTACACCTACATGGAGTTTTGTTTCTGGGCCTGTGACGCCAACAATTAGTTCTCCTAATAATCTAACTACAGCAGTAACTGGTATGTCGGTTGATGGTAATTATGTTTATCAATTGTCTTATCCATGTGGTACAGGTATTTCACAATCATTAATAACGGTAACAGCACACCCTAGACCAGCATCATTTACAGCTGGGACAGATATTACAGGTATTTGTGCGACAACAGGAACTGTAAATCTTGCTGGTGTAATACCTCCTGGATTTACAGGTCATTGGACAGCGACTTCTTTGTATAATCCTTCTAATGGTTCTGCAAATGCAACGTTAAGTGATCCTGATATTAGTAATCCAGTGTTTTCACTTATTAATGCCGCTAATCATGATTATGATCCTGCTTATAAGTTAACTCTTATAATTACTTCAGTTGATGGGGTTTGCTCTTATACAGATGACATGATTGTTAAATTTTGTCCTAATCCTCAAATTAACCTGAATAGCGCTTCCTTTTGTGTTCCATCAGGTTCTACAAGCTCTTGGATGGATTTAAGTTCTGCTCCCTTTTTTAATTCCAATACTACTGATTCATCAGGAAGTACTGCTTCTGGAACTGCAATTACACTTAATGTAACGAGTCAGCCAGCTGGTGCTAATATGACATTTAATAATATTGACCGTCAAAGGATTTATTTTAATGGAGCTACAATTCCAGGAATATATACTTTTACAATGACCATTACAAATTGTTGTGGAACATTTACGACTGCTCCAATAAACTTTACAATTAATGGAACTTCTCCAAAATCCTTAATTTTTCAAGTTCCAGGGCATAGTGCGCCAGAACAACTTACTTTATATTCTTATGGGGACTCTCACGGAGAAGTACATTGTGGTATTGCTAATACAAGTACTCCAGAGCTTTTTTATTTTAATATTGACCCAGCAGATTCTCCTGCTGTAACAACAACTGTTACCTCTTCGGGAATATTACCTCCTGGAGCAAGTATCCCAACAATAACTGTTTTTGGAACTGGTACTATGAGTAGATATGCTTCTGTTGATCCAGGGGCAAGTGGTTGGAAAGTAGGCACATATAGATTTGATGTTAGTGTATCTGATGGCTCTTGTGGAACAAGTAATGCCTATTATATTCATGTATCTGATAATTCACGTTTACCTATTCAAGTGCCTGATACTTCTATTTGTTATCCAGGTGCAGGTGTAACTTCAACAAGTATTCAATTACCTCAAGTTTACAAACAAGTTGTAAATTCTAGTTATTTTCAAGATTTTAGCGGTTGGTATAACTTTACCGTGATTTCTCAGCCTGTGGGTTCTTTACCTGTGCAATTTACTCCAGAATCAGGAAGAGATTTAACAGATTTAACCACTACTATTTCTAATCTTTCATTACCTGGTGATTATGTAATAAGAATAACACCGTTCAATGGAAACGGAGTTGGTAATTTTTTAGAACAAGAATATGCTTGCTCTGGAATATCTCAAATGTATGATGATTTTACAATTCATATAGATCAACAAATTAATGCTAATTCTGGAGCTGATCAAGTTTTTTCTTGTTCTTCTGATGTATTTTTGCAAGGAAGTACTGTAGGAACTGGTACTGGAACTTGGTCTCTAGTTAGTACTCCTGTAGGAGCCACAACTCCAGTAATAATCAATCCAAATAGTTTACAATCAAATGTTACTGGTTTTGATACCATTGGTACTTATGAGTTTATGTGGACTATAACATCTGCTCATGGCGTATGTACTAGTTCAGACAATGTGAGTATGTCATTTAGTACATTAGCACCTGTTGCGCCAGCAGTTGGCTCTGTGTCTCAAACCTGTACGGCATTAGGTTCTATTACAATAAATACACCTTTGCCAGCTGCAGGTATAACATATAGTATTGATAATGGAGCAAATTTCCAATCAAGTAATGTGTTTAATAACTTAGCAGCAGGTACTTATAATGTACTTTATCATTCTACTAGTATTGGATGTAATTCATACACAACAGTTGTAAATATTACTGGACCTCCAGTTTTACCTGATACCGATGGTGATGGAGTAAGTGATGCTTGCGATTTAGATGATGATAACGATGGTATTTTCGATATTGATGAATATGCACCATGTGTTACAGGAGTTCCAATTATTTATGATGCAGATGGTACTGCAGCAGCTACTTCAATTGATGGTCAAGGTGTCGTTACTTTTACCGCAGGAAGTGGAGGAACTGCTGTTCACGGTACAGCTACAACAACTTTTGTAGCAGGAGGTGCGTTAGGGACTTATCCTAATTATGCTAATGGTGGTAACAATATTGATGCTACAGCATTAGGAGGTGCTTCTGCAAGTCTTGTTACAGGAGGAAAAACAGTTCTTACTTTTGATAAATTAGTCACTATGAGTGAGTTTAATATTAGAAGTATTGCTGCTGCCAATGTGAGTTTGAGCTATAATGAAATTCTAACAGTTAAATTTTATAAAAATGGTACGCAGGTATTTTTTCCTGGTACTCTTTTTACACAAGGAGTAGGAACAATTTATCAACATCCTAGTTATCCTTATCCTTATTTTGATGCCGTAACAAGTGTAGCTTATCCAGCAGATGTTACAAGTGGTTTAACATCTCCATTGGAAGCTAATTATAGATTTGCCATCAATAACCCTATTGACGAAATAGTTATTGAGCAATATACAGGAAGTAAACAGTACAATGTAGGATTTAGAGTTTATGGCGTTTGTTCTGGATTGAAAGATACAGATGGTGATTTAATTCCAGATGACTTAGACCCTGATTCAGACAACGATAGTTGTTCAGATGCCAACGAGGCTTATGGAACAACCACAGCACAAGGAACAGATGGTAATATGTACTATGGTAATGGTAACCCTCCAGCAGTAAATGCTGATGGAACTGTTATCGGAGCTACATATCCAGGTACAAATGCAAATGTGCTTACTGTTGGAGTTGGAAGTACAATTAATACAGCACCAACAGATCAAGTAATAGCAGTTGGAGGAACAACAAGTTTTAATGCAGCTGCTTCTGGAGGTTCAGGAGTTACGTCTTACCAATGGCAGGAAAGTACAGATGGAGGAACTATCTGGACAAATATAACCGATGGAGGTATTTATTCAGGAGCTACTACAAGTACGCTAACTTTAACAGGAGTTACTGTTGGTATGGATGGATATGACTATCAAGTCGTTGTTACTGAAACTAATTTTGTTTGTGGTAAAGCAACTTCTACAAGTGCTAATTTAACGGTAAATAGTTTAATTACACTAATCGGGGTAGCTTCAACAAGTTGTAATTATGGTAATTTAGATTATACGGTTATTGTGGGAGTAGATGGTACAGCACCATTTACAGCTACAGGTACTGGAGCACCAGGAACTTGGTCAGGCAATATTTGGACCTCAAGTCCAATTCCAACAGGAACCAATTATAATGTAGATATGCAAGATATTAATGCATCCAATACATTAAACGTAAGTGGTGTAGCACCAATATGTGTTGATTCTTGTTTAGTGGGAACCGATACAGATGGAGATGGTGTTAGTGATTTATGTGATCTTGACGATGATAACGATGGAATTTTAGACACAGTAGAATGTCCAGCAAATGAAGTTCTATTTGCCAACCTGAAACCTTTGTATCCTGCCGTAATACCAGCTACAGGATTGACAGTTGGAGATAGAATTAAAAAAACAGGAGCATTAGTTTTTGGCGCACAAACCTATGATATGATTATAGAAATGACTTCTGTTCAATTGGGAACAGGAGCTATAACATTGCAATCGGGTAGTTTAGTATTGGCTAATTGCGTTCCAAACACGAACCCTTATGCAGGTATGAAAGTAGAATTTGTACCTACAGGATCAGCACCTACTGCCGTAGGCACAAATCCAGCTTATACACCAGCAACAATACCAGAATGGACATTGTTGGTAGGAGATGTTGACGGTAATGGAAATGCCAACTTTGGAGAGGTAATCGGTTCAAGTCTTGCTTACTATCCAACAGTTGCATCAGTTGGTTCTCGTTTGTCTAATTTAGGAATTACTTTAGACGTCTCAGGATTTGGTGGTCCAGGAGCAGGCTATGTTTATCATAGGCCAATTCAATTAGATGGCACTACAATAGTTCCTAATGACACTACCAATAGTCCTGCTTATGCCGTTCAAGGTACATTTGTCAATTATACCACAAATAATTATGTTTATGGATTAACAGGAAGTCAATCTACACCTGTTGGAGCAAGAGCTATGTATGCCGAAATAAGCAATCCTTCACTATGTGATGATGATGGTGACGGCATACCTAATAGTTTTGATTTAGATTCAGACAACGATGGATGTAGTGATGCCAATGAGTATTATAATTCAGCTACTGCCGATGGTGGTGATGGAGGAGTTTATGGAACAGGTACACCAGTAATAAATGCTGATGGAACTGTTACTGCAGCTTCTTATACAGGAAGTTATGCTAATGTAAACATAGCAACTGGCGTTCAAATAACTACAGCTCCTGTAAATCAAACCATTGTAAATGGAAACAGTACTACATTTAGTGTAGTTGCTACAGCAACAAACACAACTGTTTATACTGGTACTGCACCAAATACACTACCTGATTATACTCATCCAACTACTGTTGACGTTTCTTCAGGCTTGGTGTATCAATGGTTAGAAAATGGAATTCCTTTAATTAACACTGGAATCTATAGCGGTACTAACACGGCTACTTTAAGTATTTCAAATGTAACTGGCTTAAACGGAAACGTGTATACAGTAGTAATTACACATCCAAATCGTGTTTGTCTTGAACAAATAAGTGCAACTTTATCTACATCTGAAAATCCTGCTATAGTAATTACCAAAGATGGTACGTTAGATATGGGTGCCGATGGTGTGGCTAACGTAGGTGATGTTATCAACTATGTATTCACAGTGCTAAATACTGGTAATGTAACCTTAACTAACGTTACTGTAACGGATATTAATGCGACTGTTACAGGTGGTCCTATTGCTACTCTAGCTGTAGGTGCAACTGATAGTGCTACATTTACTGCAACGCATATCTTAACACAAGCTGATATTGATGCAGGTTATGTGTATAACTTAGCAACGGCTACAGGTACATCTCCTGATGGTAATCCTGTAACGGATGATTCAACTGACCCTACTCCTTGTACAACTTGTCCTGTAGACCCTACTTGCCCTGATTGTACTATTGTAGAGATTGTTCTTGCTCCTGCTATAGTAATTACCAAAGATGGTACGTTAGATATGGGTGCCGATGGTGTGGCTAACGTAGGTGATGTTATCAACTATGTGTTCACAGTACAAAATACAGGTAATGTAACGTTAACTAACGTTACTGTAACTGATATTAATGCTACAGTTACAGGTGGTCCTATTGCTACTTTAGCTGTAGGAGCGACAGACACTGCAACATTTACTGCAACACATATCTTAACGCAAGCGGATATTGATGCAGGACAAGTGGATAACTTGGCAACGGCTACAGGTAATGACCCTGATGGTAATCCAGTAACTGATACTTCAAGTGATCCAACACCATGTGGCACATGTACACCAATTGATCCAGCTTGTACAACATGTACAATAGTAGAGATTGCACCAACACCAGCGATAGTAGTAACCAAAGATGGTACCTTGAATATGGGATCAGATGGAGTTGCTACAGTAGGTGATGTAATTAACTATGTATTCACAGTTCAAAACACAGGAAATGTAACGTTAACTAATGTAACGGTAAGTGATTTAAATGCAACTGTAGTAGGAGGCCCTCTAGCTAGTTTAGCTGTAGGTGCTACTGATTCTGCAACATTTACTGCAACTCATATCTTAACGCAAGCCGATATTGATGCGGGTTATGTTTATAACTTAGCAACGGCTACAGGTAATGACCCAAGTGGTAATCCAGTAACGGATACCTCAAGTGATCCTACACCATGTTCAACATGTCCAGTAGATCCAACATGTTTAGATTGTACCATTACACCAACGCCACAAACACCAGCAATTGTTATTACAAAAGATGGTACTTTGGATATGGGCGTTGATGGAATCGCTACCGTAGGAGATGTAATCAACTATGTATTCACAGTTCAAAATACAGGTAATGTAACGTTAACTAATGTAACAGTAACGGATATTAATGCGACTGTTACAGGTGGTCCAATTGCTAGTTTAGCAGTAGGAGCGACTGACTCTGCAACATTTATAGCTACTCACGTATTAACACAAGCTGATATTGATGCGGGTTATGTTTATAACTTAGCAACCGCTACAGGAGCAGACCCAGATGGTAATCCAGTAACGGAT
>NZ_JAQTPQ010000121.1 GCF_028712645.1 Flavobacterium sp.
TCATTCAAAAACGATTTTACTTTATCAGGATTTTGCGCCATTCTTTCTTCCAAAACAAAATGCGAATGAGTAGCATATCCTAATAAATTCGCTCTTTCAAAACGTAATTTGGCAATCTTTAAAGTGATTTCTTGATTGTCGAATTCGTTGTTTTGGAATGCTTTTTTACCAGCAGCAATAGCCATTGCCGCACGCAATTCGCGATTGTCTGCATAAGTCACAAATGGAATATAACTCGGGTAGTCTAAAGTAAAAATCCAACCTTCTAATTCTTTGCTTTTTGCCAATGATTTCGCGGCTTCAATAGTTCCTTCTGGAAGTCCTTTTAAGTCGTTTTTATTAGTAATATGCAATTGATACGCATTAGTTTCTGCCAAAACATTTTCGCCAAAAGTCAGTTTTAGTTTGGCTAATTTCGTGTCGATTTCACGAAGTTTCAATTTTTTATCTTCTGAAAGTAAGGCTCCATTTCTAGAAAAACTTTTAAATTTCTTATCCAATAAAGTTGCTTGTTCTGGAGATAAATTCAAACTGTCTTTTTGCTCATAAACGGCTTTTATTCTTTTGAATAAATCTTCGTTTAAGGTGATGTCGTTGCTGAATTCGGTTAACAAAGGAGAGACTTCCTGAGCAATTTTTTGCATCTCTTCGCAAGTTTCTGCCGAATTCAAATTAAAGAAAATTGACGACAAGCGATCTAATGCATTTCCTAAAAAATCCAATGCTTCGATAGTATTTTCGAAAGTTGGAGTTTCAGGATTGTTGATTATAGCATCAATTTCTGCTTTTGCAGCAGCTATATTTTCAATAAAAGCTGGTTTGTAATCTTCTAATTTTATCTGCGAAAAAGGTGCAGTATTGTATTTGGTATTGAAATGGTGTGTTAAGACGCTCATTGTTTTGTTTTTTTCTGCAAGGTTTTTGAAACCTTAATAGGTTTGTTTTTTAATTTTAAACCATTAAGAGATTAAGCTAATTAAGTTGTAATTCTTAATGATCCTTAATCTCTTAATGGTTTAATTTATTTATTTTTTTATGCTTTCAGAAGCGATGATTACGGCTTCTTTCAATCCGGTTTTGTATAAAATGATTTTATCCAAAACGCTTTTGTTGTGGCTTCCGATGATTTGGGCTGCCAAAATACCTGCGTTTTTGGCTCCGTTTAAGGCAACTGTCGCCACGGGAACTCCGCCAGGCATTTGCAAAATAGATAAAACCGAATCCCAACCATCAATAGAATTACTAGATTTTACAGGAACGCCTATCACAGGAAGTGGCGACATTGAAGCGACCATTCCAGGCAAATGTGCTGCTCCACCAGCTCCAGCAATAATTACCGAAATACCACGATTGTGGGCATTTTTGCTAAAATCAAACAATTTTTCGGGAGTTCTGTGCGCCGAAACAATATCGACTTCAGTTTCTATGTCAAATCCTTTTAGGATGTCGATGGCTTCTTGCATTACGGGCATATCGGATATGCTTCCCATTATTATGGCTACTTTGTTCATTTGTTATCTTTGTTTAAAGTTTAAGGTTTAAAGTTGTTTCTTCCAATCTTTAAATCCTATAACATCTTTTCTAATTTGTTTTATCCATTTCTTACCATATTTGTTTAATAGGTAATTGAAAATTATTTTATTGTATTCTTTTGTACAATTTGAACCAATGCAACCTTGTTCGTAAAAAAATACATTATATTTCTTTTTAAAGGTTTCATCTTTATAATATATTATAGGAGCTTCACCACTTTGTAGAAACAAAATGATAGTTTCGTTTTTAATATCTATTTCTGCTAATTTTTCAACTTCATTACAATTCTCAATAAAATTTATTCTTGATGCTCCACTATTATTTATATCTTCATCAGATAATTTTTTGGATTGACCAAAAGCTAAATTGGATAGAAATAAAAAAATTAGAAGCTGTTTCATTTTATAAATTCAATTTAACTTATCACTCTTATCGTATTCTTTACATCCTCTGCAATCCGTCTGGCTTCATTGATGTCTTCATTCACAATCGTAACGTGTCCCATTTTTCTAAAAGGACGGGTTTGTTTTTTTCCGTAAATGTGAGGCGTTACACCATTCCAACCTAATATTTTTTCAATATTTTCGTAAACTACATCTCCCGAAAAACCTTCGGCTCCGGTAAGATTGACCATAATTCCAGCTGCTTTGCTATCTGTATTTCCTAAAGGTAAATTCAAAATAGCACGCAAATGGTTTTCGAATTGAGAGGTATAACTGGCTTCGATGCTGTAATGACCTGAATTGTGTGGGCGAGGAGCGACTTCGTTTACCAAGATTTCGTCTTCTTGGGTTTGGAACATTTCTACTGCCAAAAGTCCCACGTGATTGAATTTTTCGGAAACATTCAAGGCAATGGCTCTGGCTTTTTCGGCTACTTTTTCGTCAATTCTTGCTGGACAAATTACATATTCTACTTGGTTGGCTTCGGGATGAAACTCCATTTCCACCACAGGATAGGTTTTGATTTCGCCAGAAGGATTACGACAAACGATAACGGCCAATTCGTTTTTGAAAGGAATCATTTCTTCGGCAATACATTCTACATTGGGAAGATGGTCTAAATCTTGTAGCGTCCTAATGATTTTTACACCATTACCGTCATAACCAAACTCAGTACATTTCCATACAAAAGGCATATTCAATTTAGAGTCAACAATTTCGACTACTAATTCTTTCAAATTTTTGAAAGTTTTGGCAGGTGCGGTCGGAATATTATGTTCTAAATAAAAGTTTTTCTGAATTCCTTTATTTTGAATTAATTTCAAGGTTTTTGGCGAAGGATATACTTTTTTACCTTCATTTTCCAGTTTTTCCAATGCTTCAAGGTTGACTAATTCAATTTCGAAAGTCAAAACATCGACTTGTTTGCCAAAATTATAAACGGTTTCAAAATCCATTAAATCGCCTTGAAAGAATTTATTGCAAGCGATTTTGCAAGGTGCTTCATCACTTGGATCTAATACGTAAGTTTGTATGTCAAATTTTCGGGTGTCAAACAACAGCATTTTGCCGAGTTGTCCGCCGCCAAGAATGCCTAATTTAAAATTGGAAGAGAAATAGTTCATTTAGATATTGTATTTAAAAATTCATCTGGAGTGAAAACGTTGATTTCTGAAAATTTAAAATCTTTCAAATCTCTTGTTATTATACAATCCATTGTGTTTATTGATTGTGCAGCCGTAATTTGAATGGCATCTTCGAAATCTTTATGACTGGATTTGAGGCTTTTTTTTATAATGGTTATATCTACAGGAATAATAGTGATTGCATTAGTAATTTCATCTAAAGCCATTCTTATTTTATCTTCTTCAATAAATTTTCTCAATAAATAATGTAACGTAGTTATTGTATTTGATGAGGTGTAAAATAGAACTTTTTTACTCAAACCTAGTTTATAAATTTCTGAAGATGATTTATAAAACGGCTGTCTATTTGCTAAAATGTCCATTAAAATATTGGTATCTAAAAAAGCGTGCTTCATTTTAAATATTTTTGTTCTAAATATTCTTGAACAGCTTTCTTTTCGTCAAAATCAGGA
The DNA here is from genome assembly GCF_028712645.1 of Flavobacterium sp. GTDB lineage: Bacteria > Bacteroidota > Bacteroidia > Flavobacteriales > Flavobacteriaceae > Flavobacterium. The sequence goes on from NZ_JAQTPQ010000121.1 coordinate 3,574, forward strand.
GGTAAATTTACGATACCAGTAATTTTTTTTATCCTAGATTCAAATGCATCCTCGTTGTTTATATCATTATTTGGGTTTGATATCAAACTTTTAAAATAATTTTCCACCATTTCAGACAAACTTCTGCCGGTTCCTTTAGCATAGATTTTTGCACCTTCAATGACTTTTTTTTCTAACGACAAAGTGAGTTTAGTATTCATATACGTAAAGTTTTTACAAATGTACGTAAATTAATTATTTCTGTTTGTTAATTTTTTTCAAAATTTCCCTGCCAACGGCTTTGTATGCTGCTGAATGATTGATGTAATCCTTTTCTAAAATGATTTTTAATTCAGGATAAATCCAGCCAAAATGCTTTCCTAAAAGGTGCAAAGTGCGTATTGAATAACATTTTGAAGCAACTTTGGTGTCAGATATCAACCAGTCAAAACAACTTTCTGTAATTTGTTGTAATTGATTTTCATTGAGTTGAATTGCTCCTTTATTGAAATGCGAATTGGTTATTAACATACAAATCTTAGATAGAGCACGAATCGCACTTTTGTCGGTTATATCTTTTATATTGCAACATAAAAAATCCAAATGTTCTTGAAACCATTCCAGTTTTTCATAGCACACTAATTCTAAAATCCAACAGGCTTTTGCTGAGTTTTTATAAGATGCTTGAAAGCAAAGTTGAATTAATTCAGGAAAAAGGCTTGAGTTTTCAAGGATTTCATTGGCATATTTGTTTCGGTTTGCCCTAAGTCCTGTGACAGAATCAATTGTTTTTTCAAAATCAGTGGGCATCCTTTTTAAATTTGATTTAAAAGTACAAATCAATTGTCAATTGTCAAAAGTGAAATCCCTATCTTTGTCAATTATTTTTAAATCGAAAAAAAGTGATACAATTACACGATAAAAAATTTGTTCCGTTTATTTCAGCACAAGAAATAGACTTTGCTATTGCAAAAATAGCTGCGCTTGTAGAAGATGATTTCGCTGATGAAACACCAATATTTATAGGTGTTTTGAACGGTGCCTTTATGGTAGTTTCTGATTTTATGAAACATTATAAATCACCTTGTGAAGTAAGTTTTATAAAAATGGCTTCCTACGAAGGAACTACTTCAACAAACGATGTGAAACAATTAATAGGATTGGATCGAGATTTAACTGGACGAACTGTTGTTATCATTGAAGATATTGTTGATACAGGAAATACTTTGTTAGCTTTAAAAGAATTATTCAAGAAACAAAATGTAAAACATTTCAAAATTGCCACGTTGTTTTTTAAACCAGAAGCTTACAAACAAGAAATTAAAATAGATTATGTTGGAATCAGAATTCCAAATAAATTTATCGTTGGTTTTGGATTAGATTACGATGGTTTGGGAAGAAATTTACCAGAAATATATCAATTAAGCGAATAACACAACTACAACTTATAACTACAACATGATTAACATTGTTTTATTTGGGAAACCAGGAGCGGGAAAAGGAACTCAGGCTGAATTTTTGAAAGGAAAATATAATTTGACACACCTTTCTACGGGTGATATTTTTAGATTTAACATCAAAAACGAAACCGAATTAGGAAAATTAGCCAAAAGCTATATGGATAATGGCGATTTAGTTCCTGATGAAGTCACTATCAAAATGCTTGAAGATACTGTAAATAAAAATCCAGATACAAAAGGTTTTTTGTTTGACGGTTTTCCAAGAACTTTAGCCCAGGCCGAAGCTTTAGATGCTTTTCTAGCGACTAAAAAATGGGAAGTTACAGCTACAGTTGCATTGGAAGCAGATGATGAAATCCTTATCCAACGATTATTGGAAAGAGGAAAAACCTCAGGAAGACCAGATGATCAAGACGAAGAAAAAATCAGAAATCGTTATCAAGAATACAACGAAAAAACAGCACCTTTGATGGAGTTTTACATTAAACAAAACAAGTTTTATCCTGTTGATGGGATTGGTTCAATTGCCGAAATTACGAAGCGTCTTAGTGCTGTAATTGAAAGTTTATAGGGAACATAAGTTTCTAAATAATTATGGAAATTCTAATAATATTTTTTCTAATCCTCCTAAATGGTGTTTTTTCTATGTCAGAAATCGCACTTATTTCAGCTAGGAAAAATCGATTGGAAAGTGCCGCTAAAAAAGGCAATAAAAATGCCCAAATTGCGCTCGATTTAGCTAATTCACCCAATAAATTTTTGTCGACAGTTCAAATTGGGATAACACTTATTGGGATTCTTACGGGTATTTATAGTGGCGAAAAAATAACCACGGATGTAGAGAGTTTTATTAATGCTTTTGAAGTATTGAGACCATTTTCTCATACAATTGCGGTTGCGATAGTTGTGGTTATTTTGACATTTTTTTCCTTAGTTTTAGGCGAATTATTACCTAAAAGAATTGGATTAAATTATCCAGAATCGATTGCAAAAGCAGTTGCTTTTCCAATGAAAATAGTTTCGATTATTACTGCGCCATTTATATGGTTGTTAACGCATTCGACAGATTTTTTATTGGATATTCTAAAAATAAAACCTACTGCTGACGGCAAAGTCACGGAGGAGGAAATTAAGGCAATTATAAAGGAAGGAACCGAAGTTGGCGAAGTTCAAGAAATCGAACAAGATATTGTGGAGCGCGTTTTTCATATTGGTGACCGAAAAATAAATTCCTTGATGACGCATCGAAAATCGGTGATATTGTTGCCTTTGCATTCGACTAAAAGTCAAGTTAGGGAATTTATGCTTAAAGAATTGCATTCAATTTATCCAGTTTATGGAGAAAATCACGATGATATTGTTGGGGTGGTTAACCTGAAAAATATTTTTGCTCATTTTGAAAATGACAATTTCAATTTGGCTGATATTATGACTGAAGCCCCTTTTATGATGGAACACACTACTGCATACAAGGCATTGGAGAAATTCAAGAAATCAGGAATACATTACGCCTTTGTTACTGATGAATATGGAATTTTTCAGGGAATTATTACCTTGAATGATATTTTGGAAGCCTTGGTGGGAGATGCATCTGAATTTTACAAAGATGAATTTCATTTAATTGAAAGAGGAGATGGGACTTGGTTAGTTGACGGACATTATTCGTTGCACGATTTCTTGACTTATTTCGAATTGGATGAATTAATTAATGATTACGAAGTGACAACTGTAAGTGGATTAATAATGACTGAACTTTCTCATATTCCAAAAGAAGGAGAGAAGTTGATTTGGCAAAAATTTGAATTAGAAGTCATTGATATGGATGGCGTGAAGATTGATAAAGTGATGGTGAAAGCCATAAAGGGTTAAAAATTGGTTTAAAAGTTTAAGAGTTTAAAGTAGTTTAGTAGTTAAAAGTTTAATATTGTTGAAAGTTAGTTGGAAATTCAGCTAACCCTTAAACCCTTAAACTCTTAAACCTTTAAACCCTTAAACTCTTAAACCTTTTTAAACTTTAAACAAAAAAAAAATGACAGAAGGTAACTTTGTAGACTACGTAAAAATATTTGTTTCATCCGGAAAAGGGGGAAAAGGATCTACGCATTTGCATAGAGAAAAATTTATTGAGAAAGGTGGTCCAGATGGTGGTGATGGTGGTCGTGGAGGTCACGTTTATTTGGTGGGAAATAAAGGTCTTTGGACTTTATTTCATCTAAAATTTGCACGTCATATCAAAGCGGGTCACGGTGGCGATGGTGGTGGAGACAGAAGTACAGGTGCTGATGGTGAAGATAAATTCATTGAAGTGCCATTAGGAACCGTTGTGAAAGACAAAGAAACGGGAGAAACTTTATTCGAAATTACCGAAGATGGTGAAAAACAAATTCTTTCTCGAGGAGGAAAAGGAGGATTAGGAAACTGGCATTTTAGAAGTTCAACGAATCAAACACCAAGATATTCCCAACCAGGTTTGCCTGGAGTAGAAATGGATGTTGTTTTAGAATTAAAAGTTTTGGCCGATGTTGGTTTAGTAGGTTTTCCAAATGCTGGAAAATCAACTTTATTGTCGGTTTTGACTTCGGCTAAGCCAAAAATTGCCGATTATCCTTTTACCACTTTGAAGCCTAATCTTGGAATAGTTGCTTACCGTGATTTTCAATCCTTTGTTATTGCTGATATTCCTGGAATTATAGAAGGTGCTGCCGAAGGAAAAGGTCTTGGACATTATTTCTTGAGACATATTGAAAGAAATTCAACTTTGCTGTTTTTAGTTCCTGTAGATACGCCAGATATTAAAGGAGAATATGATATTTTGGTCAACGAGTTGACCAAGTACAATCCCGAAATGCTTGATAAAGAGCGTCTATTGGTAATTTCTAAATGTGATATGCTGGATGATGAACTCAAGGCGGAATTGAAAGTGCAGTTGGACAAAGAATTTAAAGGCATTCCTTATCTATTTATTTCATCCGTCGCACAACAAGGTTTATCGGAGTTGAAAGACAAACTTTGGAAAATGTTGAATGACTAAAAAATATTAGTTTATACAATAAAGAGTTCTAGAAATAGAACCCTTTATTGTTTGTTTTAATTTATTTATGCTCGTAAGTGTCAAACAAAAACTGCAAAGTTTCGGGAATATTATTGGCTTGAATAGTCGGATATTGTGTTGCTGTATTCAGCCAATTTTCGATAATTTCATCAAAATTATCACCCACTTCATATACAACAGGAACCCCCATTTTCTTTAATGCCGCAGCATTGCATTCTTGTTCATAATGATCACGAATTGGAATGCTGAGTATTTTTTTTCCAAGATATAAAGCTTCGGCTGGAGTTTCAAATCCGCCTCCAGTAATGATGCCGTGGCAATTAATCATACTTTCATTGAACTGTTTTTGATTTACAGGAAAATAGGTAATGTTACCCACAGTGTGCTTGAATTCTACATCATTCAAAAACCAATGAAATTGTACTCCCGATAGTTTGTTGAATGCTTTTTCCAAACAATCTTTTTGAAAAGAAGGTAGATAAACGGTGATGTGATTCAGATTTTTTGGTTCGGCATTTACTATTTCATCCTTGATTATCGGGGGATGAATAAAAGAATCGTATTTTTCAAAATGCAATCCTATATTTTTTGGAGAAGGTGCATAATGTTTAAGAATCATTTCACCCATAATACTCTTTTTTTCTGGTCTTGGAGTTGCCTCTGAAATAAAACTAGCTTGATGTCCAAATTGAACTGAATGTACTTTTTGCAATTTACACGCCAACGAAGTGATGGAATCAAAATCATTTATGATTACATCATAATCTTTAAGCGGTAATGATTTAGCATCTTTATACATTTGGATGGGTTGAATATTTTTGGCAATATCCCAATAATTCAATCCGCCACATTTGCTGTAATGCAAACTACAACCTTCGCTTTTGAATTTTACTGGTAAATCAATATTGAGGCTAGCATTATTGCCACTCAAAAAGTAATCTACAGTTCCAAATTTTTGCAAATACGGATGCAATTGCATAGCTCTGCTAATGTGACCGTTGCCGGTGGCTTGTATGGCGTAAAATATTTTCATTGTTTATTGTTTAACTGAAAGCTATTCTGTTGAACTTGTTTTTACGATAAAATTTTGTCAACAATGTCATTGATGATTTTATCTTCTTGGGTTTCGTGGTTCAAATAGTCTGATTTTTTATAGTGATAAATCGACCATTTCTCTTTTTTATATTCTAATGCAGTTAGATTTTCGATCCAATCGCCACTGTTTAAATACACTACTTTCCCGTGTTCGTTTGTAACTTCTTTCATTTGTGGTTTATGAATGTGACCGCAAACCACGTAACTGTATTTTTTTTGTATGGCAATTTCGGCGGCTGTAGTTTCAAAATTAGACACGAAAGAAACCGCTTTTTTTACGCTGTCTTTAATCATTTTAGAAAAACTTCGTTTCTCTTTTCCTAAAGTTACCAAGATCCAATTGATGAGACTGTTGATTAAAATCAATAAGTCATACCCTTTTCCGCCCAGTTTCGCTAATATTTTTGCATATCCTTGCGTGGAAGAATCGAATACGTCCCCGTGAAAAATCCAAGTTTTTTTACCGTCTAATTCTAAAATTAATTTATCGACTAATTCAAAATTTCCTAAAATAAAATCGGTATATTTTCTTAATGCTTCATCGTGGTTTCCAGTGATATAAATTACGCGAGTTCCTAGATTCGACATTTTTATAATTTGTCTCAATACATTCATATGAGCAATCGGAAAATAGCGTTTGCTAAAACTCCACATATCGATAATGTCGCCGTTTAAGACCAAAGTTTTGGGCTGAATAGATTTGAGATATTGGAGTAATTCTTCAGCGTGGCAGCCGTAAGTTCCTAAATGCACATCGCTTATTACTACTAAAGGAATTTTTCTTTTTCTTTTCATAATCAGTTTTTACAAAAATAAGGGGGCAATGTTAGGATAATGTTTCTTTAGTATTAAGATTTTGGTAGTTTTATGCCAAAATAAATAGGTCAATTCGTTTAAAAATTCTTTATTTTTGGAAGATGAAACAAATGATATTTCTCATATTATTCCCACTATTAATTTTCTCTCAAACAGATATTGATAAAGCAGAAAAGCTTTTTAAAGAAAGGAAATATGAACAAGCTCAGTCTATTTTCGAAAATTTGCTAAGAGAAAATCCTTCTAATTTGAAATCTATTGAGTTTTTAGGAGATATTGCAGCTCGCAATAAATCTTGGGATAAAGCACTAGTTTATTATAAAAAGCTAAAACAATTAAAACCTAGCGAAGCCAATTATTATTTTAAGTACGGAGGAGCTTTGGGGATGAAAGCTAAGGAAGCTAATAAATTTAAGGCGCTTGGAATGATTGGTGAAATAAAAGAATCATTCGAAAAAGCAATAGAATTGAACCCAAAACACATCGAAGCACGTTGGGCTTTGGTTATGATATACATTCAATTGCCAGGGATTGTAGGTGGTAGTGAGTCAAAAGCGATTCAGTATTCGAATGAATTATATAAATTATCACCTGTTGATGGTTATTTATCTAAAGGACAAATTGACGAATATTTCAAAAGATATGCATCTGCCGAAAAAAGTTATATCAAAGCTAACGAAATTGGTAAATCAAAAATCACTTTTCAAACATTATATAATTTATATTTGAA
>NZ_JAQTPQ010000122.1 GCF_028712645.1 Flavobacterium sp.
ACAACATCGGGACGTTTACTCCAAAAGGTTTATCAGTAGCTTTTTTGCATTTTTGAATATGTTCCCGTAAAACTTCAGGATACATTGAACCCGCACCAATCAATCCCAAACCACCAGCATTACTGACTGCACTTGCTAATTTATAGCCAGAATTCCAAATCATTCCTCCTTGAATAATTGGATATTTGATATTAAAAAGTTTCGTGATTTTGTTCATTAAAATAGTAAGAATTACTGTTTGATTATTTTCCCGTTTTTTACAACACCATTCGATTCTATTCTATAAAAATACATTCCGCTATTCAAAGATTTCAATGAAATAGTTGCGGATGGAGATGTGATTTTTTTCTCAACCATTTCTTGTCCCAAAACGTTGTAAATAACAAATGTGTTCGAATCAAATCCTTCGGGTAAAGCTATTGAAATGGAGTCAATTGTTGGATTTGGATAAACCACAAAATCATTTTTTGACAAACTATTTACAGATAATCCATTAGCTAGAGCCAAACTAAAATCAGGAATTCCATAACCATATTGGGTTCGTGATTTTACTATTGGATTATAATTATCTGCTGATTGAAGTATTAATTGTTTAATTTCCTGAGACGTTTTTGTAGGCATTGCTTGCCATAAACAAGCAACCATTCCCGCTAAAATAGGGCAAGAATAGGATGTTCCGCTTCCAATATTATTTATAGTTCCATTATAAAAAACATAAGGATTTTGGCCTTGAGCCATCACATCTGGTTTTACTCGACCATCAAAACTTGGTCCAATGGAACTAAACGAAGCATAAGTTTCATCAGCTTTTACAGCTCCAACTGCAATTACATTCATTGCTTCGGCAGGAATTCCAACATGTGGTTCAACAGTTGCTCCTTCATTTCCAGCACTTGCAACAACAACAATTCCTTTACTAAAAGCAATATTGGCACCCTTCGAAGCAAATGCCGAATCTCCTGTCATATCAGAATAAGTGTGACTATAACTGGGATTATCATAACCAAAATAACCCAAAGAAGTGGATATAATATCAACTCCTACTCGATCGGCTTCTTCTGCAGCTTCAACCCAATTCGATTCTTCAACTGGATTTTCTGTAGGACCATCCTCTGTTATATATAAATAATACTGTGCATCTGGTGACGTCCCAACCAATTGTCCGTCAATGAAACCACCCATCGTGGAAAGAACCGATGTTCCGTGAGAATCACCGGAATAAAAATTGCTGCTTTTGGTTACGTAATTATATCCACCTAGAATTTGATTATTGTCTCTTAATCTTTGAAAAGGCGTGGCTGTATCAACTCCTGGAAAACCACCATCTAAAACTGCAATTATTTTACCAGAACCCGTATAATTAGATTGATGCAAAAGAATTCCGTTTAGCATTTGAATTTGATTGGTCGAAGTGCCGTAATTAAAATTTGCCCCAGTTTTCAAGGTTTTGTTTACTGGATTTGTTTTAGATTTTACCTGTTTTATTTTAGCTGTGTTTAGCAAATGATTAGCAAAATCAATATGATCTACTACAGATGTCAGTAATTTTAAAGCATTAATATCAACTTGTGAGCCACGAACGTGAACACAATTCAACCATTTTGATTTAGCTTTAACTGTTATTCCAGTAGATGCTGAAATAGCATCAATATAAGGTTGGTAAACAGGAATGTCTGTATTATCTAGAGCAATTCCTTGATTAGTTCGTCTATCCAGAGCTCTTTGAGTGAGCATTAAAGTTGGTGTCGCAAAATAAGTTGCAGCATCTGGTTTGTCTTTGAAATATACCCAAGCATCTTCTTGCGAAAATCCAGCAATACTAGAAAATAGAAATAGAAATAAAAATATCCTTTTCATACTTTTTGAAAATAAAAAGACCAAATTACGAAATTACTCCCGAACCAACTAATTCATCATTTTGATACCAAGCCACGAATTGTCCTTCGGCTATGGCAGATTGTGGTTCTTCAAAAGTAACATACATTCCGTTTTCAAATTGATGCAAAGTTGCTTTTTGCAATGGTTGACGATAGCGAATTCTTGCCATAACTTCCATTGTTTCTCCATTGGCCAAAGCCAAATCAGTGCGAATCCAATGTACTTCGGACTTTTCTATAAACAATGCTTTTTTGAATAATCCAGGATGCTGACTACTCAATCCAGTGTAAATAGTATTTGTCACAACATCAGTTGCAATAATAAATAAGGGATCGGTTGTTCCTCCCACATTGAGCCCTTTCCGTTGTCCAATTGTAAAGTAATGAGCACCTTGATGCTTGCCAACTACTTTTCCCATTTCTGGTTTGTAAGCAATTTTTCTTGAGTCGAATATCAATTCTTCTTCAACGGAAAGACCTTCTGCTTTTTCATAAAAATATTCCGGATTGCCTTTGTCTATTTGGATAATTTGCCCTTCTTTGGCTTGTAATTTTTGTTGTAAAAATTCGGGTAATCTAACTTTTCCAATGAAACACAAACCTTGAGAATCTCTTTTTTCGGCAGTAACTAAATCTAATTCTAAAGCAATTTTGCGTACTTCCGGTTTTGTTAATTCGCCTATTGGAAACAAGGATTTAGCCAATTGATCTTGTGATAATTGACATAGAAAATAAGATTGGTCTTTGTTAGTATCGGCTCCAGCCAAAAGTTGATATACTTTCTTGCCGTTAACTTCGATTTCGCCTTTTCGACAATAATGTCCTGTTGCTACATAATCAGCACCAAGACTTAAAGCGATTTTCATAAAAACATCAAATTTTATTTCGCGGTTACAAAGTACATCGGGGTTTGGAGTTCGCCCTTTTTCATATTCGTTGAACATATAATCAACGATTTTTTCTTTGTATTCTTCGCTTAAATCAACGGTTTGAAAAGGAATTCCGAGTTTTTCGGCAACCAAAAGCGCATCGTTGCTGTCTTCCAGCCAAGGACATTCGTTAGAAATGGTAACCGAATCATCGTGCCAATTTTTCATAAAAAGACCGATGACTTCATAGCCTTGTTGCTGCAATAAATAAGCCGCAACACTTGAATCTACACCACCAGAAAGCCCAACAACTACACGTTTCATCTTAGAAATAATTACAATTTTACAAGGCGCAAAGTTACAAAGATTTACGACAGGATTTGAGTATGGAAAAACTTAATTGGTTTTGGATTTTGAAGTGCTTTGTGGAAAACTCATATTCATTTCTTTGACCAATTTCCCTTTATTAAAAAACTGCCAAACTCCCATTTTTTTTCCATTGACAAATTTCCCTTTTGAGACAATAGTTCCATCGTCTGGATCTCGGAATATTGCTAATCCATCATATTCGTTGTTCTTATAAATGGATTCTTCAATTACAATTCCGCTTTCAGTGTATCTTTTACAAATACCATTTTTCAAGTCTTTTTTATACGTCATTTCTTCGGCTATTTTACCACTTGGATAAAATACAGAACGCAATCCTTCTAACTTTCCATTGCTGTAATTTTCAATGGTCATAATAGTTGGCGATGCTTTATGGTAATATTTCCATTGACCTTCGTATAATTTATTGACTACTTTACCTTCGCTCACTTTATTCTTGAGTTGATCATACATAATCGTATAAGCCGAATTATCCTTTGGATTAAATTCTCTAGTAGCTATAACCCTTTTAGTTTTGGTATTATCAAAGAAAGTAAAAACACCAACTTCTTTTCCGTGTTCAAAAGTTCCTTCGTATTTGGGATTTTTAGTGTCAGCATAATTCCCTTTCCAAAGTCCATTTTTGTTTCCTTTCTCGTCTAATTTATTGAAATCATTTTGCGCTTGAATGCAAAAAACATTCAATAAAATCAAAACGAATATTCCTTTTTTATAAAACGCTTCCATAATTGTCTTTTTATTTTAAACGAATTTAATTATCAAAAATTATTCCAATAAAAAATCCCGAAATATCGGGATTTTTATAAAACTATTTCTTTTTGTCCTTCGCTTTTTGAGCTTCGGCTTGTTCCATTACCTCCTGAAGTTTACGCTGAAATTTGCCTTGTTTTTTCGGCTCTTTCAATTTATTCTCCTGAATTTGAGCGTGAATTTTATCGCTGTCAATAATATAATTTTTTATGACAAGCATAATTCCTATCGTAATTGTATTGGAAACAAAATAATACAAACTCAATCCAGATGCGTAACTATTAAAGAATAATAACATCATTACTGGAGAAATATAAATCATATATTTCATCATTTTTGCCATATCTGGCATTCCTTCTTGTTGCGGAGCTGCCATTTGCTGGTCACCAGTTGTCATTTTCATATAAAAGAAAATCGCAATAGATGCCAAAATAGGAAACAAACTGATATGATCTCCATAAGCAGGAACGTGAAATGGCAACTTATAAACAGAGTCAAAAGAAGATAAATCATCTGCCCAAAGGAATCCTTTTTGTCTCAAACTTATTGCCGAAGGAAAGAATTGAAATAAAGCATAAAAAACTGGCATTTGCAATAAACCGGGTAAACAGCCAGCCATCGGATTCACTCCCGCTTTATTATACAGCTTCATTGTTTCTTGCTGTTTTTTCATTGGGTCTTTTTTGAATTTTTCTCCCAATTCAGCAATCTCTGGTTTCAATACTTTCATTTTGGCCTGTGACAAAAATGATTTATAAGTAACTGGAGACATAACTAGTTTGACCAATATTGTAAACAATATAATAGCCCATCCTGGAGCAATAAACATACTCAAGAAACCATAAGTCGGTATAAATGCGTGGCGATTTATCCAACCAAAAATACCCCAACCCAATGGCACAATATCTTGAAGATTCTTATCGTAGGACTTTAGTATTGCATAATCCGTTGGACCATAATACCAATTCATTTTTTGGTCAATTTCTCCATTTTTGAAAGCTATCGGAATAATCGCTTTAAATTGTTTTGTATAAATGGTGTCAATTTTATCGTCGTTAACCAAATTATCAGAGTGCAATTCAGCATTTTTAAAAGGTACGTCGGTTAATAAAATAGATGAGAAGAAATGTTGTTTGAAAGCAACATAAGTAACGTCAGTAATATTTTCCGTTTTCTCTTTTCCTTGCCCTACATAATTACTTTTTCCTTCTTCGTGTTCGTAATAAATCTCGGCATAACGATTTTCGTAAGCAACGCTTTTTTCGTTTCTATAGGATTTCAAATCCCATTCCATATTTAGAGGTTTCGAAGCATTTAAAACACTTTTCAAACCTTGAGAATGAATGTCAAAACCAACCATATAATCGTTTGGTTTCAAGATATATTTGTATTCCAAATATTCGTTAGTGCCCGATTTCAATCGCATCGAAAGAATTTGATTTTCACCGTCTTTTGTCAAAGTGGGTTCGAAGAACAAATCTTTTGTATTTAAAGTTCTGTTATCAGTTGTCAATAATTGAACATTCAAATTGGCATTATTGTCTTTTATCAATTCTACCAGTTGCCCAGAACCTTTCTTGAACTTTTCAAATTTTTTCAAGACAGCTTCTACAATGTAACCTCCTTTATTAGCAATTTTAAGTTTTACTAAATCATTTTCGATAGTAGTAACGGTGTCTTTTGCTGATGGCAATGTTGCAGAATAAGCAAAATTTCCCAATGATTTTTGCAATTTAGCCAATTGTAATGTGTCTCCAGCATCAACAATAGTTGGCGTGGCAGCTTCTTGATTGACAACAACTTTATTTGCTTTGTTTTCTTTGGCAACTTGCTCTTTCTTGGCTTTTTCGGCTGTAATAGCTGCTTCAGAAGGTTGGTTTTTGTACATTATCCAAAGCAAGATTCCGAAAATCAACACGAAACCTATAATCGAATTGAGGTCTAATTTTTTTTCTTCCATTATTTTAATTAAAAACGTTTATGTTTAAAGTTTAAAAACTTTATTATTTTTTCTTTGATTTCACAGTTGCAGCCACAAAATTTACAAAAAGTGGATGTGGATTTGCCACAGTACTTTTATATTCAGGATGGTATTGTACGCCTATGAAAAAAGGATGATCTTCTAATTCTACAATTTCGACCAAACCTGTTTCAGGATTTGTTCCAGAAGCTTTCAATCCTGCTTTTTCTAATTCATTAACATAGCGATTATTATATTCGTAACGATGACGATGACGTTCAGAAATAGTTGCTTGTCCGTATATTTTATAAGCCAAAGTATCTGGTTTTATATCACATTTCCAAGCTCCAAGACGCATTGTTCCACCTTTATCAGTGATGGTTTTTTGCTCTTCCATCAAGTCAATAACTGGATGTTTGGTATTAGGATTCATTTCGGTCGAATTGGCATCGGCATAACCCAAAAATATTTCTTGAATATTCGATTATTGCCATTTGCATTCCCAAACAAATTCCGAAAAATGGTATTTTATTGACCCGTGCATAACGAACGGCCTCAATTTTTCCTTCGATTCCTCTTTCTCCAAATCCTGGAGCAACAAGAATTCCGTCTAATCCAGCTAATTTCTCAGCAACATCTGAAGCATCAAGAAACTCAGAATGAATTGAAATTACATTTACTTTAGTCTCATTGGAAGCACCAGCGTGAATAAAAGCTTCTAAAATGGATTTGTATGAATCTTGCAATTCTACATATTTTCCAATTAAACCAATATTTACAGTATGTTTTGGGTGTTTTATTCTATGCAAGAAAGTATTCCAATTTCTTAAATCTGGAGCGGCTCTTTTTGGCAAAGCCAATTTCTTTAAAGCCACAACATCTAATCCTTCTTCAAGCATTAAAACAGGCACTTCATAAATTGTTGAAGCATCGATGGATTGAATTACAGCTTCTCTTTTGACATTGCAAAACAAAGCCAATTTATTGCGCAATTCTTCTGAAATTTCGTGCTCTGTTCTACAAACTAAAATATCGGCTTTGATTCCGCTTTCCATCAAAGTTTTTACAGAATGCTGAGTTGGTTTTGTTTTTAATTCTCCGGCTGCGGCCAAATAAGGGACCAAAGTCAAGTGAATTACCAAACCATTGTGTTCTCCTAATTCCCATACCAACTGACGAACAGATTCTATATAAGGCAAAGATTCAATATCGCCGACAGTTCCACCAATTTCAGTAATGACAATATCAAAATCGCCTGATTTGCCAAGCAATTGCATTCTATCCTTGATTTCATTGGTAATATGAGGAACAACCTGAACCGTTTTTCCTAGAAATTCACCTCTTCGTTCTTTTTCGATAACCGAAAGATAAATTCTTCCTGTGGTAACATTGTTGGCTTGTGAAGTTGGAACATTTAAGAAACGCTCGTAATGTCCTAAATCCAAATCGGTTTCGGCACCATCATCGGTAACGTAACATTCCCCGTGTTCGTAGGGGTTTAATGTTCCTGGATCGACATTAATATACGGATCAAACTTCTGGATGGTCGTTCGATATCCTCTCGCCTGCAATAATTTTGCCAATGAAGCCGCAATAATCCCCTTCCCTAAAGAAGACGTAACTCCGCCTGTGACAAAAATATATTTCGTTTGATTCATTTTATTGTTGTTGTAGTTGTTGTTGTTGTTGTTTGTTGGAATTGCAAGCGAATAGTTTGCAAAAACGATGCAAAAATACAATTATAAATTGAGAAAAAACTAATTTGGAATTGAGATAATTTTGATTTTATTGGCACAAATGAAATGAATCCTTTTTTTGAGATAAAATGACAAATAAAAAAGCCTACTCAAGATTTAAATCCTGAGTAGGCTTTACAATTAAACAATTTTAATGCGTAATAAAACAGTATTGAAATTAATAAATAATCTACAAATCCCTATAAAGCTCTAGTCTTTCCCATTTAGAATCAACTTCACTTTGAGCTTGAGTAAGTAATGCAGCTCCTAATTCAGCATTATCTTTCACAACTCTATTGAAACGAGATTCATTATACATAAAGTCGCTCAAAGGAATAGTTGGTGCTTTAGAATCTAATCTAAATTTCTTGCCTTTTTCTTGTGAAGGGTCAAATCTAAATAATGGCCAGTAACCTGAATCGATTGCTTTTTCTTGTTGTGAAATGGCATTTTTCAATTCATAACCGTGTTCACCACAATGAGAATAAGCAATAATCAATGATGGTCCAGGATAAGCCGCTGCTTCTTCAATGGCTCTAAGCGATTGCAAATCTTTAGCTCCCATTGCAATTTGAGCAACATAAACATTTCCGTAAGAAATAGCTTGAAGTGCTAGTGATTTTTTACCTGTTTTTTTACCACCAATTGTAAACTTAGCACTTGCTCCCAAAGGAGTTGATTTAGAAGCTTGACCTCCAGTGTTGGAATACACCTCAGTATCCAATACTAAAATATTAATATCTTCTCCAGTTGACAACACGTGATCTACTCCACCGTATCCGATGTCATAAGCCCAACCATCTCCACCAAAGATCCAAACTGCTTTTTTACGAAGATACTCTGTTAATTGACTTAATTTTTTAGCGTCTTCATTGTCTCCAATGTTTGACAATATTTTTTTAAGTGCATCAATTTGAGCAAATTTCTCGTTTTTCAAAGCTTCAGTTTCTTCGCCATTGTTTAGAATTGCGTCCACTAATTCTTCTCCAACAACTGATTTCAATGAAACTAGTAATCCAACAGCAATTTCTTGTTTTTTAGACAATCCCAATTTTAGACCTAATCCAAACTCAGCATTATCTTCGAAAAGTGAATTTGCCCAAGCTGGACCTCTACCAAATTCATTGGTTTTATAAGGTGTTGTTGGTAAATTTCCACCATAAATAGAAGAACATCCTGTAGCATTAGCAATCAACATACTGTCTCCATACAATTGTGTAACCATCTTAATATAAGGTGTTTCTCCACAACCAGAACAAGCTCCTGAGAATTCGAATAATGGTTCTAAGAATTGAGATCCTTTCACATTAGTGATTTGCAATGCGGTTCTGTCATAATATGGTAATTCAACAAAGTGATCCCAGTTTACATTTTCTTCTACATCAACTTCAATTTTCTTGTGCATATTAATAGCCTTGAAGTTTTCTTTTTCTTTGCTTATTGCTGGACAAACCGCCACACAAAGGTCGCAACCTGTACAATCTTCTGGTGAAACTTGCAATACATAAGATTCTTTTTCTTTATCAAATGGTCTTCCTATTGCAGCCACACTTTTTAAAGAACCTGGGAATTGAGCTAAGTCTTCATTAGGAACTACTTTAGATCGAATGGCAGCGTGAGGACAAATGGCGATACATTTATTACATTGTGTACATAAGTTTTCGTCGTCCCAAACTGGAATAAAATCGGCAATTCCACTTTTTTCGTATTGTGAAGTTCCTGTAGGGAAAGTTCCATCTACTGTGAAAGCACTTACTGGAAGTTCGTCTCCAAAACCTGCTAATATTTTTTCTAACACATCGGTAACAAAACCATCAGGAGCATTTCGCATTGCTGATGCTAATTGTTTTTCGCTAGAAGCTACTTTTGGATAATCTACTTGATGTAAATTTTCTAATGCTTTATCAACGGCATTGAAATTCATTTTTACCACTTTTTCTCCTTTATGAGAGTAGGATTTTACAATGGCTTTTTTAATTTTTTCGATAGCTTCTTCTTTAGGTAAAATTCCAGAAATGGCAAAGAAACATGTTTGCAAAATGGTATTGGCTCTTTTTCCAAGACTGGCTTCAAAAGCTACTTTTGTTGCGTCAATTACATAAAACTTAACTTGTTTATCAATGATTCCATTTTGAATTTGGATAGGTAATCTATTCCAAATTTCATCTTTAGAATAAGGCGAATTTAATAAGAAAGTACCACCGTGTTTCAAGTCGGCAATCATATTGAATTTTTCAATAAAATTGAATTTATGACTGGCAATAAAATCAGCTTTGTCAATTAGATAAGTCGAATTAATTGGGTCTGGACCAAAACGCAAGTGTGAAATAGTTTGAGCTCCCGCTTTTTTAGAGTCATAAACAAAATAACCTTGAACATAATTATCGGTAGTTTCACCAATGATTTTGATAGAGTTTTTATTCGCTCCAACAGTACCATCAGATCCTAAACCGTAGAACATACAGCTAATTGATTTTCCTTTACTATCGAAAGAATTATCATAATATAAACTTCTAAAAGTCACGTCATCATTGATACCAATGGTAAAGTGATTTTTAGGTTTTTTATTCGACAATTCGTCATAAATTCCTTTGACCATTGCTGGTGTAAACTCTTTTGATGACAATCCGTAACGACCTCCAACCACGATTGGCATTTCTCTCCCGCTTTCAACAAGCGCAGTAACAATGTCTAAATAAAGTGGATCACCAACGCTTCCTGGCTCTTTAGTTCTGTCCATTACAGCAATTTTCTGAACTGTTTTTGGTAGTACATTTACAAAAGCATCAATTGCGAAAGGTTTGAATAAACGAACTAAAATAACCCCTACTTTTTCTCCATCAGCTAACATCACTTCAAGAGCTTCTTTTACAGGACCTTCAGCAGAACCCATAATAATAATTACTCTTTCGGCTTCTGGATGACCTATATAATCAAACAAATTATATCTACGACCTGTTTGCTCATAGAATTCGTCCATAACATCTTGAACTACTGCTGGAACTCTGTCGTGAAATAAATTGGCAGCTTCTCTTGCTTGGAAGAAAACATCAGGATTTTGAGTAGTACCTCTTAAAACTGGGCGATCAGGGTCTAAAGATCTTTGTCTGTGTTCC
>NZ_JAQTPQ010000369.1 GCF_028712645.1 Flavobacterium sp.
ATGTTCGAATTATTGACCGAGCAAGAAAGTTGGGGAGATAAAACAGCAGCTCTATTTGTAAAAGCAGTCTATCACTGTCATATTGGTTATGCCAACGAATTAAATTTTTGGATTGATGCACCTAGCAAACTCTCAAATGATGACGAACTATTTTTACCAGTAGATGCTGTAATAAATCATATATTTCAAGAATTAGGAAATCCTTGCAGCAAAACATTTAAAGGCATCAACGAACACCTAAAAAATAATTTCCCGGAAAGCAATTTTGAAGTTTGGGACGACCTTTGGTTTTGGGGTTTTATAACTCAAAAAGGAAGCGGTGATAAAAGAACTATGGTATTCAATGAAGAAAAATATTGGAATCTTTTAGATGCCTCAAAAGACTATCAAACCATTCAAGAAACAAAAAAATTAGCCAATCAATTTATTGATTTAATAAAGCAAAATTAGATTATGAAAGATAATACAACATATAAAGATACTTCTATTGGCTTAATTCCAGACGATTGGAATATTGAACGGTTTGATAATGTTTTTGAACTTCTTTCAACCAATTCCTTTTCAAGAGACAATTTAATTTATGAAGAAACTCAAAATCAAATTCACAATATACATTATGGAGATATTCATTCAAAATTTAATAATGAAATATTAGATTGTGATATTGAAAAACTTCCATATATAAAGGATGATTTAATTTTAAATCAAAAATTCAATTTTTTAAAGGATGGAGATTTAATAATAGCTGATGCTTCAGAAGATTATGAAGGTGTAGGCAAGTGTATTGAAGTTAAGAATATTGGTTCAAAGAAAGTTGTTTCTGGATTGCATACTTTTATGGCAAGAGATAATTCAGGATTAACAGCCAATGGTTTTAGAACTTATATTTTTAACAATCAAAAGGTAAGTATTGAACTAAAAAAGATTGCAACTGGCACATCGGTTTATAGTATCTCAAAAAGTTATTTACAAAAATTAAAATTACCTATTCCACCGATTGCTGAACAACAAAAGATTGGAGAAATATTAAGCAAATTCGATGAAGCTATTAATACTATTACACTAATTGTTGATGAATTGAAAGTTAGGAATAAAGGGTTGGCGCAACAATTACTTTCAGAAGAAACTAGAGTAAAGGGTTTTGATAAAAAATGGAAAGTAAAAGTTTTGAGCGAATGTTTAAATTTTACTCCAAGACCAATTACAAAGCCTTCTGAAAATTATTTAGCATTAGGATTAAGAAGCCACGGAAAAGGGATTTTTCATAAAACTGATTTTGATCCGGCTTCTATTGCTATGGAAACAATGTATGAAGTCAAAGAAAATGATTTAATCATAAATATCACATTTGCTTGGGAACACGCAGTAGCAATAATTAGTAAAAAAGATGAAGGTGGTTTAGTTTCACATCGTTTTCCAACCTATACATTCAATTCTCAAAATGCAATTCCTGAGTATTTCAGACATTTTATTTTACAAAAGAAGTTCAAATTTTTATTGGAATTAATATCACCAGGTGGTGCAGGTCGAAATAGAGTAATGAGTAAAACAGACTTTTTGAAATTAGAAGTTAAACTTCCTGATGTTTTAGAACAAAAAGCAATCGCAAACATTCTTGATGATGCATCTGAAGAACTAAATCTATACCAACAAAAATTAGAAGCTCTACAATTACAAAAAAAAGGATTGATGCAGCAATTATTAACTGGTAAAGTGAGAGTAAAAATATAAAAAATGGAGCTATGAATTTTAATGTTTACGACTTAGGAAGTTTAAAATCTGGTGAAAGAGTGCAAGTAACTTTACAGGGGAGTGCAGCAAATGTCAGATTAATGGATAGTTCCAATTACAGTAATTATAAAAATGGAAGAAGACACACCTATTATGGTGGCTTAATTACTAAATCACCAGTAGTGCTAGGTGTACCAAGTTCGGGGCGATGGTATGTAACTGTTGATATGGTAGGATTACGAGGCACAGTAAGGTCTTCTGTAAAAGTATTACCATCTGCTTTACCAGCATATAGAGAACCTTCTCTTTCTTCTGTGCCTACTTTAGTTCACAAAGACGAGTTTAATCCGTATAACCCAATAGAAGAAGAAAAAAAATACGATGTCTTTATTTCTCACGCTTCCGAAGATAAGGAAGAAGTTGTCAGACCACTTGTTAATGCGCTTCAAAAAGAAGGATTAACAGTGTGGTATGATGAATTTGAAATGAAAATTGGAGACAGTTTAAGAAGGAAAATAGATAAAGGATTAGCAAACAGTAAGTTTGGTATTGTGGTTTTATCCAAAGACTTCATCAAAAAAGGTTGGACAAATTATGAATTAGATGGCATTATTTCAAAAGCTATTACAGGCGAACAAGTCGTTTTGCCAATTTGGCACAATATTACCAAAAAAGAAGTAATTGCTTTTTCTCCATCGCTTTCAGATAAATTAGCAAGAAATACTTCGGCTTATACTGTTGAAGAAATAGCAATAGAAATAGCGGAGTTGATTATTTCGAGTAATTAAAACCAAAAAAACAACCATCCTAATTTTATTTTTTTCAAATGACAAATTAATTATTGATATTGAAATGCTTAAAACAAAACATCAAAAATGAGTAATAATAAATTCAAAATACTATCAATAGACGGTGGAGGCATTAGAGGAATTTTTCCAGCAATGTTCTTAGTAGAATATGAAGCTAAGTTAAAAGCTGACGGCAATACAAATT
>NZ_JAQTPQ010000370.1 GCF_028712645.1 Flavobacterium sp.
AATAGGTCGTGGATATAGAAATAAACAAAATTTTAGAACAGCCATTCTATTTTTTCATGGAAACCTTGACGGCTATTCACACAAAACCCAGTAGAACCTAAAAAAGGAATTATAAATACAATTACTAAAATACTTAAAAATTTTCTCATATTATTATTTTTATAAAAAATTGTAAGTTTATGTTTTTGATGCTTGCGACAAGCAAATTTAATGAAATATTTTCAAGAAAATTCCTAAATCTTCTTATTCTTCTCCTCTATCCAACGTGACATATATTTAGTACTCGTCAAAGTATGATGTTGCAGCATTGTTCCCATAAAATTATGCAATCTATGTGGTTTTAAATTGGTTTGTACTTTTAAAATATGCTGCATAAAATCTTTTTCAAATAAAGATTTTAAATAACGTCTTGCTATAATTTCAAAACCATTTTCTTGGGTTTTTAGCCAAAGGTTACTGTCTTGATATAATTCTATCGCTTTATCTGCAAAAACTTGAGGGTCATCAGTAATAAAGCCATTCCAAGGCAAATCGCCACACATAGATTCAGCCCCAATAGTTGTCGTTACGCTTGGCGTTCCACATTGCATTGCTTCAACCAATTTCCCTTTTATTCCAGCACCAAAACGCAGAGGAGCTAAAACCACTCGGGCATTTCGCGCCACTTCTTGAGCGTCATTAGCACGACCCATAATATGAAAACCTTCTTTTGGTTTGTGCAATTGCAGTACTTTTTGCGAAGGATAAGCACCATAAATTTGCAAAACCGCTTCGGGCATTTGCTTTCTGATAAGTGGCCAAATAGTTTCTTTTAAATGTTGGACTGCATTCCAATTTGGTTCGTGGAGGAAATTTCCAATGAAAACAAAGTGCTGCCGCTCTTCAAAAGTAGGCAAATTTTGGATAAAGGAATAGTCAATTGGCTCCAACAACAAAGGCAAATAATACAATAAATTTGCCTCTATTTTGAAAACAGATTGCAGCAATTCCATTTCATATTCAGAAATCATAAACGAAATATCACAACGTAAAATACTGGCTATTTCTCTTTTGGCAACATCTTCAACCAATAAGTCGTCGGTAGTGAATTTTCGGTTTTCCTTGAATGCTTTTTGGCGTGCCAAACGCAAACAATGTAAATCTTCAGTATCTAATATTCGTAACGCATCTGGGCAATTTTCAGCAATGCGCCAGCCAAATTGTTCTTCGATCATAAAACGGTCGAACAAAACGATTGTAGGATTCAATTCTTTAACAAAAACGTCGAAACTAGAACAATTTAATGCAATAGATTTCTTAGTGACCGTCAACGATTCAAGGTCAATCATATAATCACTATCCGAAGCGGAACTAGCAAAAGTAACATCGAAACCTTGCTCTTTGAAAATGGAAATTAATTGCACCATTCTTCCTCCTGCGGCAGAAGAATTAGGTTCAGGCCAAACAAATCCAAGAATTAAAACACGTTGATTTGGAATCATAAAACTACTTTAATAAGATGCAAAATAAGGAAAATAAACCGCAAATCAATCCATACAACAACAAATAAAAGCTGTATTTTTACAATTCAATTCCCATAAATACAGAAAAATGTTAGGATTAAAATTAGCCACCGACCCAAAATGGGTAAATATCGTTGAATCAAATATTGAAGAAATATTGACTGATCACGCTTGGTGCGAACAAAAAGCAGCAACAAATATCATTACCATCATCACTTATAATTCGGAACACGTCGATTTAGTGACTGATTTATTAGAAATTGCCAAAGAAGAAATTGAGCATTTTCAAAGAGTTCACAACATTATAAAGGAACGAGGATTAATTTTAGGAAGAGAAAGAAAGGACCATTATGTGAATGAACTTTTCAAGTTTTTGAAAAAAGATGGAAGTCGAAACGACGCCTTTGTCGACAGATTACTTTTCTCTGCAATGATTGAAGCTAGAAGCTGCGAGCGTTTTAAAGTATTATCCCAAAATATTGAAGACAAAGAATTGGCTGCATTTTATAAAGAATTAATGATAAGCGAAGCTGGACATTACACTACGTTCTTACGTTTCGCCAGAAAATATTCCGAAAAAGTCGATGTGGACAAACGTTGGCAAGAATGGATAGATTTTGAAGGCGAACTTATCACAAACTACGGAAAAAAAGAAACCGTTCACGGCTAATAAAATAAAATTAAACACATAGAATCATAGAAAAAAGAATGAGATAGACCAATTGCTTCGCCTGTTCGCTATCGCTCGGGTCTTGGTTTCTCATAGCTATGATTAACTTTAATTAAGTGAAACGTCTTTATTTAATTAACAAAAACTATGTTTCTATGCGTTAAAAATCAATAATTTGAATTAGGTTCAACGGCCTATTTTACTTCTAAACAACAATTTTTAAAAATGAAAAAGCAGTTATTATTTCTATTATTGGCATTCAGTATTTGTGCCAATGCCAATGTTCGTTTGCCCAAATTATTTGCCGATGATATGGTTTTGCAAAGAAATAAATTGATTCCGGTTTGGGGTTGGGCTGATGCTAATGAGAAAATCGAAGTCCAATTCAATAAGCAAACAAAAACCACGAAAGCTGACAAAAACGGAAAATGGATTATTCGTTTAGATGCTGAAAATGCGGGCGGACCCTATCTATTATCCATAAAAGGGAAAAATAAAATTGTTGTAAAAAATGTTTTGGTTGGCGAAGTTTGGATTTGTAGC
>NZ_JAQTPQ010000371.1 GCF_028712645.1 Flavobacterium sp.
CAGAGCAAATAATTTATAATTTGATTTTCAATGCAACACAATATACACCAAAAGGTGCAAAAATTGAAATCAAAGTCGAGTATAATCCAGATGTTGATTTTGAATATACCCAAGATAAATTAATGCCTTGTATGCTTACAATTTCTGATGATGGTAAGGGTTTTCCAGAAGAAGAAATTGGAAATGTTTTTGATAAATTTTATAGATTACAAAACTCAAAAACTGGAGGAACAGGTCTTGGTTTGTCTATAGTAAAAGGGTTTGTCGAAGCTCAACAAGGTAATATAACATTAAAAAATGGTGAAGAAGGTGGTTCTGTTTTTAGAATTGGTTTTCCAGCATTAGCTATGAATACATCAACAATTTCAAATGAATAATCCAGCTAAAATATTGATCATAGACGATGAAGTTCAAATCAGGAAACTGCTTGAAATCTCTTTAAATTCTAATGATTACAAAACTATTTTTGCAGTAAATGGAAAAGAAGGATTGACAGTTGCCACTAACGAACAACCTGATCTTATTATTCTCGATTTAGGTTTGCCAGATGAAGATGGACAAGTAATTTTAAAACGATTAAGAGAATGGTACAATAAACCTATTATTATTTTAACCGTAAAAAATAGTGAAGAAGAAATTGTTAAAGCACTTGATAATGGAGCCAATGATTATTTGTCAAAACCATTTAGAACTCAAGAATTATTAGCAAGAATTAGAACTTCATTAAGAAATTTAGTTCTAAATGATAATGAACCAATAGTTAGTTTTGGAGAAATTTCAATTGATTTTACTTCGCGGGTAGTAAAGTCAAAAGAAGAAATTATAAAATTCACTACAACCGAATATAATTTACTTTCAATTTTAGTAAAAAATGAAGGTAGAGTTCTGACACATCAATATTTACTTTCACAAGTTTGGGGAAATACCTATTCAGACCAAACACAATATTTACGAGTTTTTGTGGCTCAACTTCGAAAAAAAATTGAAGAAGATCCCAACAGACCAAAATTTATCATTACAGAATCTGGTGTAGGCTATCGATTTAATACAAGCTAAAACTATTATTTCTTCTTTTAAATGAACATAATTATAGTGATTTAAATCATTGTGATAAGGATTTCTATACCCATAAACCATCAAAACAAAAAAATAAAATGAATAAATCAACCATTCAAAAAGTCACCGCAGCATCACTTTTAGTAGCCTTGGGAATTATTTATGGAGACATAGGAACAAGCCCGCTTTATGTAATGAAAGCCATTATTGGTAAAAGAGAAATATCTAAATTGTTAGTCTATGGTGGAATTTCCTGTATTTTCTGGACGCTTACTTTTCAAACGACTTTCAAATATATTTTGTTAACACTTTCGGCAGATAACCACGGAGAAGGAGGCGTTTTTTCGCTCTATGCATTAGTAAAACGTTTCGGAAAAGGAAAATTGGTTATCCCAACAATTCTTGGAGCAACAACACTTTTGGCAGACGGAATTATTACGCCTCCTATTTCTGTAGCCTCTGCCGTAGAAGGCTTGAGCAATGTAGCTCCAGGCATTCCGACACTTCCCATTGTGATTGTAATTTTATCGGGATTGTTTTTCTTTCAACGGTTTGGAACTCAAAAAGTGGGATTCTTCTTTGGCCCAGCTATGGTAGTTTGGTTCTCAATGCTTTTTGTCTTGGGTTTTGTCCAAATTTTAGAACATCCAGCTATTTTGACCGCATTAAATCCAAAGTATGCTTATGAATTATTAGTTGAATATCCTCACGGATTTTGGTTATTGGGAGCAGTTTTCTTATGTACAACTGGAGCAGAGGCATTGTATTCGGATTTAGGACATTGTGGAAGAAAAAACATCAGAATCACTTGGGTTTTCGTAAAAACTGCATTGGTTGTTAATTATTTAGGTCAGGCTTCTTGGATAATGACTCAGGGGAATGCTTTTCTTGAAGGGAGAAATCCTTTTTATACTATAATGCCACAATGGTTTCTTTTTTCAGGAATAATTATTGCAACTTTTGCTGCTATTATAGCTTCACAAGCTTTGATAAGCGGTTCTTATACGTTGATAAATGAAGCGATGTCACTCAATTTTTGGCCTCGGGTAGCTATGCGAAATCCAACCAATTTAAAAGGACAAATCTATATTCCATCTGTAAACACAATTCTTTGGATAGGCTGTATTTTGATGATTTTATATTTTAAGAATTCCTCAAATATGGAAGCAGCCTATGGTTTTTCTATTACCATTGCAATGCTAATGACAACTGTACTATTAAATTATTATTTGATTTATATTCGAAAGATGAACAGAATATTGATAGCTGTAATCATAACCATTTTTGTTGTTATTGAAATAGCATTTTTTATTGCCAATATCATTAAAATTAAAGAACGATGGATGTTCTTGTTCTTTGAACTTTTCATTTTCATAACTATGTACACTTGGTTTTTTGCTAGAAAGATCAATAACAAATTTCTAAAGTTCACTAATTTGGCTGAACATACACAGCAACTTCAGGAATTAAGTAATGATATTGATATTCCGAAATATGCTACTCATTTGATTTATTTGTCAAAAGCGGATAAAAATTATGAAGTTGAAGAAAAAATATTGAAATCTATTTTTTCTAAAAAACCAAAAAGAGCTGATGTGTATTGGTTTTTTCACATCAATAGAACCAATGATCCTTTTACTTTAAATTATGAAGTTAT
>NZ_JAQTPQ010000372.1 GCF_028712645.1 Flavobacterium sp.
TTCGGCAATTATTCTGGTTTTGCCTAAACGTTTTGCCAAAAGAATTTGCCCAATGGTGTTGTTGACTTTATGTGCTCCAGTATGGCATAAATCTTCTCTTTTGAGATAAATTTTGGTGTTGTATTTTTGAGATAAACGTTCTGCAAAATAAAGTGGAGTAGGTCGACCTACATAATCTTTTAGCAACGCATCAAACTCGGTTTGAAATGATGGTTCTGCTGTGATTTTTAAATATTGTTGACGTAATTCTTCTACATTTGGATATAGCATTTCGGGAATGTAAGCTCCTCCAAATTCGCCGTAATATCCTTTTTCGTTAACGTTGTAACTCATTTA
This sequence comes from Flavobacterium sp., assembly GCF_028712645.1. Lineage (GTDB taxonomy): Bacteria > Bacteroidota > Bacteroidia > Flavobacteriales > Flavobacteriaceae > Flavobacterium. Next base: position 337 of record NZ_JAQTPQ010000372.1, read on the forward strand.
GTTTAAAGTTTAAAGTTTCAAGTTATTCTTAAAACTAGATAATAATTCTATATTTTTTAATCCAGGTTCGATTTCAAATTTGCTGTTTACATCAATGGCATAAACAGGCAAATTTGTTTTTGTTATTTTTTTTATTGCTTCAAATTCATTCATTCCAATTCCGCCACTTAAAAAGAATGGTTTTGTTGATGGATAATTTTCTAGTACTTTCCAATCGAAAGTGATTCCGTTTCCGCCAGGCAATTTCCCTTTGGTGTCAAATAGAAAATAATCGCAAACCTTTTCAAAAGGTTTTAAAACTTCAAAATCAAAATCATCTTTTACTGAAAATACTTTTATAATTTCGATTTCATTCCTCATTTCAGTTTTCAAATTTAAACAAAAATTAGCTGATTCATGACCGTGTAATTGAATAGCTTGTAAATTATGTTTTTTTATTTTTTTTAAAATTTCTTCCTGAGTTTCATCTACAAAAACGCCTACTTTTTTAATTGATTTTGGTAATTCGGGAATGATTCCATCAAAATAACGACCAGATTTTTTCCAAAAGATAAAACCCATATAATCGGGTAGGAGAGCGCCTACTTCGAGTATATTTTCAGGATATTTCATTCCGCAGATTTTGAGTTTCATCTTTATAATTTTGAAATAAATTCTTTCGCTGCTTCGCCAGCATTATTAGTTTTCATAAAGTTTTCTCCAATCAGGAAACCTTTGTATCCATAAGGCTTTAGTTCGTTGATGGCTTCGATAGATGAAATTCCACTTTCGGAAACTTTTACAAAATCATTCGGGATTTGATTTGCTAATTGTTTGCTAAAATCTAGACTTACTTCAAAAGTTTTTAAGTTTCTGTTGTTGACACCAATCATATCTAGAGTTGGCATTATTGATTTTTCGAGTTCTTCTTGATTATGAACTTCTAACAGAACTTCCAAACCTAAACTTTTTGCAAATTCTGACAATGATTTGATTTCTTCTCGAGTCAAAACGGCTGCAATAAGCAAAATTAAATCGGCTCCGTGAGCTTTGGCTTCAAGAATTTGATATTCATCAACAACGAATTCTTTTCGCAGTAAAGGAACATTAACTGTGGCTCTTGCCAAAAGTAAATCGTCAAGAGAACCGCCAAAATATTTTCCATCGGTTAAAACCGAAATTCCACAAGCACCAGCATTTTCATAGCCTTTTACCACTTCTTCGACTGTAAAACCGTAATTGATTTCGGCTCTTGATGGCGAACGACGTTTGTGTTCGGCAATGATTCCAGAGGAACTATTTTTTAAGTTATGGCTCAAAGAAATGGTTTTTCTTTCGAATAATACTGAAGATTCCAATTGCGAAACTGGAATTATTGATTTCTTGAGAACGACTTCTCTTCGTTTATCGAGTATTATTTTGTTTAGTATGTTCATTAATTTAAAGATTGAAAAATTTAAAGATTAAAAGATTTGTGATATGTCATAAACTACTCTTTAAATTTTAGTGGTTAAATATTTTATAAAATTGGATAAGTTTTGAGAAATTTCGATACTTAAATTATAACTTTTTTCAATTTCCAATGATGTTAATAATTCTAATTCTTTCGCCAAAACTAACATACTTCTAACTTCTGCACAACTTCCTTTTGAGATTTTCAAATATCTGATGAGTTGTTTATTGTTGTTATATTCTGAACCTTCAGCAATATTATTTGTTATCGAAATTACAGCTCTTTTGATTTGTTCTTTGAAGCTAAATTCTCTTTCAAAAGATTTGTTTTCTAATAATTTAAAAATCAATTTGGCTAAATGAATTCCCTTTTGGTAGACTTCAAACTCTTCAAATGATTTTGTCATAATCTTTCAATTTTTAAATTTTTAAATCTTTCAATTATTATTTACTTAATTCCTGTAATTTTTTCAATGCTGATAAACCTTTTCCGGAAAGAAGGCTTTCTTTTGCTAAATCAAATCCTTCTAAAGGAGCACATTTTGTAACCGTTGCCATTGCCATTGCAGCATTGACACAAACCACGTTATTTTGGGCTTCGGTTCCTTTTCCTGAAATGATATTGGTAAACATTTGGGCCGATTCTTCGATGGTTTTTCCGCCTTCGATTTCGCTTTGTAACAATTGTCGAACGCCAAAATCTTCCGGTTTCAAAACGCCTTCCATTCTATCTGTAATTGTTTTGGTAGGACAAGTCAAAGAAACTTCATCGTAACCATCCAATGAATGGAGAATGGTGAAATTGATATCGGTATTTTGATATAGATAGGCATATTTTCTGGCAAGTTCTAAATTGAAAACGCCAACTAATTGATTTTTAGGAAATGAAGGATTAATCATTGGCCCCAACATATTAAAAAAGGTTCTC
>NZ_JAQTPQ010000123.1 GCF_028712645.1 Flavobacterium sp.
TGTCAATCCATTGGAGTTGAATATATGTTCATTAGAAAACCTGAGGATATTCAATGGATTCAGAATAAAATTGGACATAATGATAATCATCCTATTTATTCTAATGACGGAAAAAAGGAAATCCTAAACAAATTAAATCAAGCTGTTTCATTCGAGAATTTCTTGCACACTAAATATGTGGGTCAAAAACGATTTTCTCTTGAAGGTGGTGAATCTATCATTCCAGCACTTGATGCTTTGATTGAAAAAGCTGCTGAAAAAGGAGTGGAGCAGTTCGTAATGGGAATGGCACACCGTGGACGTTTGAATGTTTTGGCAAACATTTTTGGCAAGTCAACCCAAGATATTTTCGGAGAATTTGAAGGTAAAGATTATAGTCAAGATGATTTTGACGGAGATGTAAAATACCATTTAGGACTTACTGCCGAAAAAATTACAAAATCAGGTAAAAAAATTAATATCAATCTTGCACCAAACCCTTCACATCTTGAAACCGTTGGTGCAGTAATCGAAGGAATTACAAGAGCAAAACAAGACAGACATTTCCCGGATGATTTTTCAAAAGTATTGCCAATTGCCGTTCACGGAGATTCAGCAATTGCAGGACAAGGAATTCTATACGAAATTATACAAATGTCACAACTTGACGGTTATAAAACTGGCGGGACAATTCACATTGTAATCAACAATCAAGTTGGTTTTACGACTAATTATCTCGATGCACGTTCTTCAACTTATTGTACAGACGTTGCCAAAGTAACCCTTTCGCCAGTATTACACGTTAATGCTGATGATGCTGAAGCAGTGGTTCATTCCATATTATTCGCTTTGGATTTCAGAATGAAATTTGGCCGCGACGTGTTTATCGATTTGTTAGGATATAGAAAATATGGTCATAATGAAGGAGATGAACCTCGTTTTACCCAACCATTATTATATAAAGTTATTGCAAAGCACAAAAATCCAAGAGATATTTATGCCGAAAAATTATTGTCCGAAGGAGTAATTGATGCCAATTATGTAAAAGAATTGGAAGTAGAATACAAGTCAAATCTCGAAGTCAATCTCGAAGAATCTCGCAAAAAAGAAGTGACAATAATTACTCCATTTATGCAAAATGAATGGAAAGGATTTTCAAAAGCGGGAATCGCTCAAATGTTTAAAAAAGTGGATACTTCTTATTCTAAAGAGGGATTAACAGCTGTTGCGAATGCAGTTTGTAATTTGCCTGAGGATAAAAAATTCATCAACAAAATTCAAAAATTAATAAACGATAGAAAAACAATGTTTTTCGAAACCAATAAATTGGATTGGGCTATGGGAGAACATTTGGCCTATGGTTCTCTTCTAAAAGAAGGATTTGATGTTCGACTTTCTGGACAAGATGTAGAGCGCGGAACCTTTTCGCATCGTCACGCCGTTGTTAAAGTAGAAGACTCAGAAGAAGAAGTAATTTTGGTTAATAATGTGGAAGGAAAAAAAGGAAATTTTTATGTTTATAATTCCCTTTTATCAGAATACGGAGTTTTAGGGTTTGATTATGGTTATGCTTTGGCAAGCCCAAATACATTAACAATTTGGGAAGCACAGTTTGGAGATTTCAGTAATGGAGCTCAAATCGTGATTGACCAATATATTTCTTGCGGCGAGGACAAATGGAACAATCAAAACGGAATCGTTATGTTGCTACCTCACGGATATGAAGGGCAAGGAGCAGAGCATTCTTCAGGAAGAATGGAACGTTATCTACAACTTTGCGCAAGACAAAATATGTTTATCGCTAACTGTACAACGCCTGCTAACTTCTTCCATTTACTAAGAAGACAGATGAAAACTACTTACCGTAAACCACTAATTGTGTTTACGCCAAAGAGTTTGTTGCGTGATCCAAGAGTAGTATCTGGGATTGAAGAATTTACATCTGGAAATTTCCAAGAGACGATAGACGATGAAACTGTAAATAAAGAAGAAGTAACCTCATTAGTTTTCTGCACCGGAAAATTCTATTATGACATCATTGCCGAAAGGGAAAATCTAGGTAGAAAAGATGTTGCGGTAGTGAGAATTGAACAATTATTTCCGTTACCAACAGAGCAATTAAAAGCAATTATAGCAAAATATCCAAAAGCGGATGATTATGTTTGGGCTCAGGAAGAACCTAAAAATATGGGAGCTTACGGTTATATGTTGATGAATGTTTCTACGGTAAAATTCAGATTAGCTTCCTTAAAAGTTTTTGCTGCTGCAGCATCTGGAAGTTATACCAGATCAAAACGTCGTCACGCGGAAGCTTTGAAATTTGTTTTTGACAAAAATATATCAAGATAAGAAAATTTGTTTTGGGCTTAAAGTTTTATTTTAGCCAACTTGAAACAGTAACAATTTAAATTCATAATTTAAAATAATATAAGATGATTTTAGAAATGAAAGTCCCATCACCGGGAGAATCAATTAAAGAAGTTGAAATCGCAACTTGGTTAGTAAAAGATGGCGATTATGTAGAAAAAGATCAAGCCATTGCTGAGGTAGATTCTGACAAAGCAACACTCGAATTACCAGCAGAAGCCAGCGGAATCATTACACTGAAAGCTGAAGAAGGAGATGCGGTAGCTGTTGGTGCAGTAGTTTGCTTAATTGATACTGAAGGAGCAAAACCATCTGGTTCAGCACCTGTTGCAGAAGTAAAAAAAGAAGAAGCAAAACCAGTTGAAGTGAAGAAAGAAGAAGTAAAAGTAGCAGCTCCAGTAGCTCCAACTTCATATGCTTCTGGAACACCATCTCCAGCTGCAAGAAAAATATTAGACGAAAAAAACATTCAGCCTTCTGATATTATTGGAACAGGAAAAGACGGTAGAATCACTAAAGAAGATGCAGTAAATGCAACTCCATCAATGGGAACTCCAACAGGTGGAAGTCGGGGTTCAGAACGTACAAAATTGTCAATGTTGCGTCGAAAAGTTGCCGAAAGGTTAGTTGCTGCCAAAAACGAAACGGCAATGTTGACTACTTTCAACGAAGTGAATATGTCTCCAATAAATGCAATTCGAAATGAATTTAAAGATGCATTCAAAGCAAAACACGGAGGATTAGGTTTAGGATATATGTCGTTTTTTACAAAAGCGGTGACAAGAGCACTAAAAATGTATCCTGATGTTAATTCAATGATGGATGGTGATTATAAAATTGGATTTGATTTCTGCGATATTTCGATTGCTGTTTCTGGTCCAAAAGGGTTAATGGTTCCTGTGGTTCGCAATGCCGAAAATTTGACTTTCCGTGGAGTTGAAGCCGATATTAAAAGATTAGCCATCAAAGCACGTGACGGACAAATCACAGTTGATGATATGACTGGTGGAACATTTACTATCACAAACGGAGGAGTTTTTGGAAGTATGTTGAGTACGCCAATTATCAATCCGCCACAATCAGGAATCTTGGGAATGCACAATATTATTGAGCGTCCTATTGCCGTAAATGGTAAGGTGGAAATTCATCCAATGATGTACGTAGCACTTTCTTATGACCACAGAATTATCGATGGTCGTGAGTCTGTTGGTTTCTTAGTTGCAATAAAAGAAGCATTAGAAAATCCATTAGAATTATTGATGGATGGCAATGCTAAAAAAGCTTTGGAATTGTAGATCCAACTATTTTCAATATTAAAAATCCCAAATTCTAATTTTACAGGAGTTTGGGATTTTTTAGTTAATATGTGTTGTATATTTTTACAACCCATACGTGAAAATTAATTTTTTTTTATTATATTTTTGCCCTAACTAACTTAAATAAATATAATATGAAAAATCTAGCGCAAGTAATTGGTTTTCAGCCTAAAGAAAATGCAAAGGATATTTATATTAAAAAATATAAAGACGGTTATGTTTTAGAAATGGATTTCTGCAAAGAAGCAATTGATTATGGAGATAAAATTATTTGTGAAAGCAGAACCACTCAAAACTTTTCACAAGCAGAAAATTTTGTAGTTCTTGAATGCGTAAACAGGCTTCTTGAAAAAGGCTATAAACCTGAAAATATTATTCTAGAACCTACTTGGAAACTAGGTCGTCAAGAAAAAGGGAGGCTTGATATTCTTGTAAAAAAGGACGATAAAGCCTATTTGATGATAGAATGTAAAACTTTTGGAAAAGAGTTTGATGACGAATTAAAAAAAATGAAAAAAGATGGAGGTCAACTTTTTTCTTATTTTCAGCAAGATAAAAGTGCTGAAATTTTAATGCTTTATGCTTCTAAACTTGAAAAAGATAAAATTATTTACAGAAATGAAATTGTAAAAATTGAAGAAGAATACAGACTTGCACCAACTGTAAAAGATTTCTACAATACTTGGAACAAAAACACGAAGTATCAAGGTGTTTGGGAAAATGAACCGTATGATTTTAAAAGCAAAAAATTTACAAAAGCTGATTTAAAAGAATTAAACGAAGCAGAAAGCACCAAAATATTTCACGAATTTGCTTCAATACTTCGTAAACATTCTGTTTCTGATAAACCAAATGCTTTCAATAAAATATTCAATCTTTTTTTAGCAAAATTGTATGATGAAGCTAAAAGAGAAAATGACGAATTAGAATTTCATTGGAGAGAAGATGATAATGCGGTAGATTTTCAAGTTCGTTTAATTAATTTACATAAAGATGGTTTATTTGCTTTTCTTCAAAAAGAAATTGAAGGGATAGATGAAAAAGATTTCAAAGCAAATTCACCTGAAGAACTTTTAGAGAAAAAGAAAAAAGTTTTAAAATTCAACAACATACTTGCAATAAAAGAAGTTTTAGACGATGCAAGTTTTGATGAAAATCAACGTGTATTGAAAGATGTTGTAAAACTTTTAGAAAAGTATCAAATTCGTTATCCAAGAAAACAACAACATTTGTCTGATTTCTTCGAAAAATTATTGACAACAGGATTAAAGCAAGAAGTAGGTCAGTATTTTACACCGCCACCAATTACAAAATTCATTGTTCGCTCTATACCTATCAAACAAATGATAGAAAAAGAAGTAAACAAAGAAGCTCCTGAATTACCAGCAGTGATTGACTATGCAGCAGGAAGCGGACATTTCATTACGGAAGCAATGGAAGAATACCAAGATATTATTAATGCTTTCAAAGAAGAAGAAATGAAGAATTTCTTTCCAAAAGCAATAAAACAAGTAAAATCTTGGCAAGCTGATCCTTATGAATGGGCTGCAAAATATGTTTATGGTATTGAGAAAGATTACCGTTTAGTAAAAGTAGCAAAAGTAGGATGTTATTTCTACGGTGATGGTGTTGCGCAAGTTATTCATGGTGATGGTTTAGATAGTTTTGAAACATCTAAAACCTACAAAGGATTATTGAAAGACAACACAAATCTTGAAGATTCTACAAAAGCTAAATTTTCATTGGTTCTTTCAAATCCGCCTTATTCTGTAAATGATTGTAAAGACGATTTAGAATATATTGGTGCTCAAAATGATTTTAATTTATATCCATATCTTTCTGATAATAGTGATGATATAGAGTGTTTATTTGTAGAAAGAACAAAACATTTATTGAAAGATGATGGAATTGCAGCAATTGTTTTACCAGATTCATTTTTTAACAATGGAGGAATTCATATTAAAGCTAGAGAAGTAATTTTACAATATTTTGATATTGTTTCCATAGCCGAATTAGGTAGAAACACTTTTATGGCTACACCAACAAAAACAATTGTTTTGTTTTTGAAAAGAAGAAACAATCAAGAGTATATAAAATTAAAAAATTATGTAAATAAATTTTGCATTGACTTTAATGATAACACTATTAATCAAATAGAAAAACCTATTTCTAAATATGTAAACTATGTTTGGGAAAGTATTTCATTTGAAGATTATGTTTCTTTATTGAAAAAAGAACCAACTAAAGCTATTGAAGAACACGAAATTTATAAAGAATATCGTCAAAAATTAAAATTTACTAAAGAGAGTGAATTTTGGAATAATTTAATGGAAGTTGAAAAAGACAAATTGATACACTTCAATTTAGCTTATTCACAAAAAAACATTGTTTTAATTAAAAGTGGTGAAAAAGACAAAGAAAAAAGATTTTTAGGATATGAATTTAGTCTCGCTCGTGGGCGAGAAGGAATGCATTCTATGAAAAAAGGAAAAACAATAAATGATTGTACTCAATTGTACAATGTGAATGACCAAAATGATTTAACAAAAGCTAGTAGCTATATTTATAATGCCTATTTAGGATATACTAATTTGGATATTGACCCAAGTTTAAAAGAAAACATATCCTACATAGATTTATTAGACATTTTATCCTTTGATAGAGCAGAATTTAAAAAAGAGTTTTCAACAAGTGGTAAAACCAAAATAAAATTTGAAACAAAATGGGATTTGGTGAAACTAGGTACAGTTTGTTACGAACCACAATATGGCGCAAATGAAAAAGCAATAAATGGAAATAGAGAAAACGATTTAAGATATATTAGAATTACAGATATTAATGATGATGGATTTTTGAATGATGACTTTAAAACTTCTGAAAATGTAGAAAATCAGTACATTCTTGATAATGGTGATTTTTTATTCGCAAGATCTGGAAATACAGTAGGTAAAACATTTCTATATAAAGAGAAATTTGGGAAAGCTTTATTTGCAGGATATTTAATAAGATTTAAAACTAAAAAGGAGTTACTTATTCCAGATTTTTTAAATAATATCACAAAAACATTCTATTATAAAAATTGGGTTAAGTCAGTTCAGACTGGAGGCTCTCAACCAAATATTAATGCTCAAATATATTCAGATTTTAAAATCCCTCTTCCACCTTTAGACATTCAACAAAAAATAGTTTCAGAAATTGAAGTTTTAGAAGTAAAAGAAAAGAAAGCTAAAGAGGAAATTGAAAAAGGTAAAGAAACTATTGTAAACTTATTCAATCAAGCAGAATCAAAAGCAAATAAAGTTGTTAGGTTAAGAGATGGAAACATTTTTCAAGTTTCTATTGGAAAACGTGTCTTGAAAAATGAGTTTGTAGAAAACGGAAAAATTCCTGTTTATAGTGCCAATGTTATAGAACCATTTGGAAGTATTGATAAATTATTAATTGAAGATTTCAGTAAATCATCTGTTTTATGGGGTATTGATGGTGATTGGATGGTAAATCATCTTCCAAAAGATTATCCATTTTATCCAACAGATCATTGTGGTGTTTTGAGGGTAAAAGATAATTCTATTAATGAGAAATATTTAGCTTTTATTTTAGAAAAAGAAGGAAAAGCATTTGAGTTTTCAAGAACAAAAAGAGCTTCAATAGATAGAATTCAAGGAATTAAAATCGCAGTTCCACCAATTGCTGAACAACAAAAAATTGTTTCAGAAATTGTAAAAATTGAAACAAAAATTGCAATTTTAGAAAAAGAGATTGACGCAATTCCGAAACTAAAAGAAGTAGTTTTAAAAAAATATTTATAGAATTTCTTATTCCATAAAAATTATGCTGTGAACGGCTTTTGCTTTGAGATGGTAATGCTAAAAAAGCTTTGGAATTGTAAAGTATAAAAATTATCTTTTAATAGTCCCGTTTAAGAAATTGAACGGGATTTTTAGTTTGACTTAAATTCCACAAAATCAAACAAAGCATAATTATTATTTTGAGGAATATGATTGCCTATAAATTTTAGATTTTCGACACTGCAAAAAATATAAAAACTGGTTTCGGAACCATAATTAAGTTGGAGGTTTGCTAAAACAACATCATTAATTTTCCAATTAACTAAGTAAAGTCCGTTTTGATTTTGATTTATTTCTAAAGATAAATTATACCATTGTCCTCTTTTGATTTTTTTTTGTACAGATTGATGTGGATTCGCTTGGGAAGTCATATAAACAATAAGGTCGTCAGGTTGAGCCATTAATTGATTTCGAACAATTTGATTCCCATAACCAATCTCAAAATCCAATTCGTGCCTATCGTCATTATACAAAAAGGCACTAATACTCGCCATATCACCCGTTCCAATTTCTGGTATAAAAATCCTCCAATTGTATGTTCCAACACTAAATTTCGAAGTTGTTTTTACTTTTGGTCTTTCCCAAGTGTTGGCATTGGTGTATATTTTTAAATTTCCATTCTCAATGGAATAATTTATCTTTTTACCAGTATTAAGAGAAGCATTTTTCCATCCAACTAAATCATTAAAATTAAAAGTTTTTGATGTTTTAATTTCGTTAGTTTTGCAAGAACAGTAAAATAACAAAACACTCATAAGAGTTAATTGATTTTTAAAATAAAATTTCATATTTATTTATGATTTCAGTGGATTTTTATATTACTGCAAATACAAACAATGATTGTAATAATCAATAATTCCTTTACCTTTCATTAAAATATCTGCGCCAATGATACCGTGAACAGGTTTTGTTTTATATTGAATTAAAGCTTCGTTTACGTGTGATAAATCAAAAATTACGAGTTCAAAATCAGTAAGTTTCCAACTGCCCAATTGAAGTTGATTGCCATTAGCTATTTGAGTAAACATTCCAGTTGCTCCAGCACCTGAAGCTTGTGTTTTTGACTTTTTGGCTTCCAATAAAAATAATTCGACGCTTTCAAAACCCACACAACTCGAACTGGCTCCAGTATCCAAAATAAAATTCCCTTTCACACCATTGATACTTGCTCTTAGGAGCAAATGTTGCGTTTTGGTTACTTTGAAATTTATTTTCTTGTACTTTTCTTTTTTAAGAATATCGGGAAGAGTTTTCATTTTCGAAAGCGTTTAAAGGCCAAAAATAATCCAATTAAAATCAATAATCCTAGAATATAAAAATAATAATTTGTTAGGGTTTCAGCAGCTTCAATTCCACCATAATAGACAAAAGCACTCCAATAATACGGCGATTTTTTAGCATTCGAAATCGATTTGTCTTTCAGAAAATCCAGTTTTGCATTGGCGTTAGCCTCAAAATAGAATTCGCCATTTTTGATATTTTTATAAAAACTATCCATAAAAACCGAAGTCGTATAATCGTTTACTTTCCATAACGAAAACAATAAATTTTGTGCTCCTGCAAACTGAAAACCTCTAGCAACGCTCATTGCACCTTCGGATTTGTAGAGTTTTCCAATTCCAGTTTCACAAGCACTCAAAACCACCAAATCCGGATTGATGTTGAGATTGTACAACTCTGAATATAAAATTTCCTGATCATAAAACTTAATGCTTGCAGGAGTTTCGGTATTGCCAGAAGTCGCGTGAGTACTTAAATGTAAAATAGAATATTTAGCCGCATTTGTTTTAAAATTATCGAAAGTTGCCTCTGAATTTTCGAAATACTTTCCATCAAAATTGTTTTTTATAGATTGCATTTCAGCTTTGGAAAACGTCAATTCGTAAGCTGTTTTTTCGAAAACAGGGAAAATCCCAAGAACGGATTTCTTGTTGCTTGAAAGAGGATTTGAATTTAGATAAAAACTTGCCGAATTGTTGTATGCAATCTTAAAAGCGTTCAGAAAATAATGCATTTCAGCAAAATTTGTAGTTGTTGATTTTTGGGTAATCAAGGCTTCGAAAGGAAGAAAATTCAATAATCCATCGGGAACAATGATGAGGTTTTGGTATGCGGTATTTTTTGGAAGTTTTAAGTATTCATAAAGAATATTGCCATAATGATTATAGCTTTTTATGTCATTTATAATTGCATTTGCATCTGAAAAATAGAGTAAAAATTGATAAATTTTAACAGTTGAATGAGTTGAACCATCAAAAGTTTGCATTTTAATTTGTTTGTTGCATAGCGTAAAAGAATACATTTTTTCAAACCCCGAAAAGTACTCCACCATAATCGCTTTGTCCTTTTCTAGTTTAGAATATAAGTCTTGAATATTGCAATCGGTTTTCGATATTTTAGATTCTTTTGCTTTTTTTGCTTTTAATAAAAACATCAATTCATTTTGCTTTTTTATGGCTTCATTTATTTTGGAAACGTTTGCCAAGTCTCCTTTTTGCTGCTCTTTTACGATTTCATTATTTGAATTTTGAAGTTGCTCTAAAATTGATTTTTCTTCTTTTGAAGCAATTTTTTTATTGGAAAGATAACTTTTCAAAACACCCGATTTCGTTCGTTCTTGAAGTTGGAAAGCACTTTCTATATAACTGATTTTATTTTCTTTTTTAAACAGAAAATCATAGAGAGAAATACATTTTTCTGTTCGATTTCTAATACGGATTTGATTGATGATTTTAGAGTTTTCATAAATCAATAAATTCGAAAACAAATCCTCAATTTGAAAAGAAAGTGCATACGCTTCCAAAGCTTTTTTAGGTAGATTTTGTTCGGAAAAAATTTCGGCTTGCAAATCCAATGCGTCAAGCAACACGGTTTCGGGATAAAGTGAATTTGAATTGGGTAATATGTTTTTTTGATTGGAATAATTGGGAATTAAAGTTTTGAAAACGGTTGAAATCATTAAACTCGCTTCGGAATATTTTTTTTGTTGTAATAATAAATT
>NZ_JAQTPQ010000124.1 GCF_028712645.1 Flavobacterium sp.
ATAACACTAAGGAATTTAATCTCAACGGAATTGTCACTTTAATTAGTGATGCTGCTTTGACCAATTGGAAATTGAATACAAAAACTGAACTGAAATATTTAGATTGGAATGAAAGCCCAACAATGATTGTCTTTGGAAAAAATGTTCCAGTAACTTACCTTATTAATCCTGCTGTAAAACTATTTAAATCGAAAATTGAAAAACAAATCGATACAGCTATCGAAAAATCGATGGATTTTAAACCCAATGTTTTAGTAGCGTTGGAAAAAATTTGCACTCCTTTTCAAATGAGTGAAACTTATGAAAGCTGGCTTAGAATTGTTCCTGTCGAAATATATTCGACTAATGCAAAACTTAAAAACGATACCTTTTTGCTGGAAATGGGAATGAAATGTACTATGGAAACAGTGATAGGAAACCAACCCCAATCAAAATTTGATGCAACAAAAATCACATTAAAACCTGTGACTCGTATTCCCAATCAAATCACAGCAAATATAGCTGCAGTTTCTACTTATGCCGAAGCATCCCGAATAATGACTAAGAATTTTTTCGGACAGGAATTTGGTTCTGGAAGCAAAAAAATAACTGTGCAAAAAGTAAATATTTGGCACAAAGAAGGCAAAATGGTCATTGCCCTAGATGTTTTAGGAACGGTAAATGGAACGATTTATTTAACAGGATTTCCTCAATATAATGAGCAAACAAAAGAACTCTATTTTGACAAAATAGATTATGTATTAGACACCAAAAGTAAATTAATGCGAACCGCAAACTGGCTAGTTCAAGGTATAGTTTTGAGAAAAATTCAGGAAAGCTGCCGGTATTCCATCATTCCTAACCTGGAAGAAGGAAAACAAAATATGGCAGCATATTTAAAAAATTACTCGCCAATGCCTGGTGTTTTTGTCAACGGCAAAATGGAGGATATTCAATTTCAGAAAGTACAATTGACGAATAAAGCTATTGTTGCTTTTATAAAGGTAAATGGAACTATTAATGTTGCCGTGGATGGATTGAAGTAATCCCCACCCCAACCCTCCCCGAAGGGGAGGGAGTCGATTATGGATAAGTAATTGGTAGATTTTTTAACTTATTTTCCTTAGTATTTTGAATTTATATTATTGTTTCAATTTTAGAGTGAAGTTTTCAATAATTTCGTCAATTTTTGATTCATAAATTTTTGAAGCATTTTCATATGTTTGATTTTCATTTAGTTGAAAGAATTTCTCTTTGTCATATTTAACCAATAAATCCACAAAAGCTCCAGCAATTGGATAAAGAATGTCATCACCCAATTTCGTTTGGTTTTTCCAAATTTCTTTTATGTCAATCGAATTATTTTTATAAACTTTTTGTGCAATTTGTAGTTTATCATTTTTTTGTTGATCAAAACAAACACCAATTCCCTCATTGATAAATTTTGTCCTTAAGTTATTATTGTTTTTCCAAAATGAAACATTATGAGCAATTTCGTGTCCAGGAGTTTGAATTAAACGGTTGTGCGAAATACAAAAAACAGGATTTGAAAAGCCAAGATTTGTATTTAAAACTGTGTTGAAACTTTCCTTTAAATCCCAAACAAAGAAGTCAATTTTCTTTGGCAGATTTGAATTAAAAAATGAATTGATTTCTTCAAAAGCCTTTTGTCTCGTTTTTACAATTCTTTCAATTTCTTGTTCACTAATTTTATCTTCAAAATGGAAAATGATGTTTTTTGATTCCCGAATTTTCCAATTATCATAAAATTCATTCAACCCTGTTAACATTCCAAATTTCTTCAGTTCTTTTACTGAATTTTTTGTTCCGCTAATTTTAAGAGCTTCATTATAATTCTTTTTAGCATCCTCAATGTTTCCATCACCAAAACTGTTTTTCGCAGTTTCCAAAAGTGTCCAAGATTTTTGCCAATCTTCTTTCATTAAATTTTTTGCACTTTCAAGATAAGGAATCGCATTTTTAAAGTTCCCTTTTTCGTTTTCTGCTTTTGCTATGAACAAGATAGTTTCAAAATCATTTGGTTCAGTCTCTAAAATTTTTTTCCCGATTTCTATTGTTTTATCAAAATCGCCTTTCCAAAAATTTTCAGCGATTTCTTTTTTTTGAGAAAATGCTAAAATAGAGTAGAATAGAAGTAAAAATAAAATAGTTCTTTTCATTTGTACGTTGTATTTTCTATAATTGCAGATAATATTCAGATTTCTGAGTTTAGATTTCAGATTTAAAATTAACATTATTGTTGCTTTTTCTTCATTCTCATTCGGTAAATATAATAACCAATCACTCCAACAAGCAAATATGGAATCACCATCAAGTAAACAATACCATCATTTACTGCTTGTGCTTGTGCTTTATTTGCATCGCCTCCCAAAGCCGCACGACACATTGCACATTGGGCATTTGCAGATAGAGAAAATAAAATAAAAAATAGAAAATAGAAAATAGAAAAAAATATTTTCACTTCCCTTTTTTTACTTCTAACTTCTAACTTCTCACTTCTAACTTTACTAAACATAATAAGGTGCAATCATTAAATAAACTACTACTCCAGTAACTGCAACATACAACCAAATAGGAAACGTGATTTTAGCAATTTTTTTATGTTTATCAAATGTATTGGCCAAAGCCCGAACATACGTTATTAAAACCAATGGAATAACGGCAATTGACAAGACAATGTGTGATATTAAAATGAAAAAGTAAACGTATCTGATTATTCCTTCTCCACCAAATTTAGTAGAATCGGAAGTCATGTGATAGGCAACATACATTACTAAAAATGATACCGAAAGCGCAATTGCAGTGGTCATCAATCGCTCGTGAAGTTTTCTGTTTCCGTTTTTAATTGCTAAAACTCCAGCAACTAAAACAATAGCCGTGATTCCATTAATAGCGGCATAAATTGGCGGAAGAAATGATAGTGGCTCGACATTGAATCCAAAATCTTTTAATTTGACACTAAAAAGTATCGCTACCACAACAGGAATTAAAATTGATACTGCTACTATAAACTTGCTAAATTTTTTTTCTAGGGAATTGTTTTCCATCTTTCTTTATTCTTTTAATAAAATTGCTATATCTTGTTGAATGTCTCTTACTCCTTTTTTATCTAAACCGTCATAATACAAAATTGGGTTTCCAAACTCGTCTTTTCGGCAACGGATATTACCTTTTTTATCTATCAAGGCAAATAATCCTGAATGTTCAAAACCTCCGCCAACTTTGCTGTTTTCTCCAACATATACATTAAAACCTTTATTGGCCAAATCATAAATATAGGTTTTATCTCCTGTCAAAAAATTCCAATTAGACGATTTTACTCCCAATAATTCTCTGTGTTCTTTCAAAACCGCTGGAGTGTCGTGTTCCGGATCGATAGAAATGGAAACGATTCCAAAATTAGGATTTCCAAAAAATGCTTTTTCGATAACCAGCATACTTTGATTCATTTTCGGGCAAATTGACGGACAGGTTGAAAAGAAAAATTCCAAAACATAGACTTTGTCTTTATAGGTTTCATTAGAAATCTTGACATTATCTTGATTGACCAATTCAAATTTTGGCGCAACCCCCATTTTAATTAATTCTCCATTCTCTTTAGAAGAATTAGGAACGTTGTCTAATCGATCGCCTTTTACGATTTCACCGTTTTGCATCCTATCAATAATTTTTGGAACTGCATAAATTCCGAAAATCAGGACAACAAGAGAAATCCAGATGTATGATTTATTTTTAAGCATTATGTATCTATTTTAAAGTTCTTTAGTTGCGTTGTGATTTTTCTTGAGAGCAGCTCGATATTCATATAAAATAACCCTAAAATCGTCTAACATTTCATTGCTCAGTTCAGCTGGATGAAAAGTGTTGTAGCCTTCTTTGTAACCTTTCTTTTCCTTTCTTCCTCTCAGGTTTCTTTCTTTATCAATAATATAAACGTTTGGAGTTCCTAAATCATTGTCCAGTTTCCCAACAAGTTTCAGTTGATTATAATAAGTATTTATTTCCTCTGGTGATGTAAATACAAAATGCCATTGGCTAACATCCGTAAATGCGGATAATGCATCGACAATTTTCTGGGCATCCTTTTCAGTTCCTAGAGGACAAATAACCACAAATTGCAAGTCTTTGAAAGTGTGGTATTGCTGATAAATTTTTTCATTTAGATTAAAAAAATTACCGCGATGTTTTAAAATATTGGAACCTGAAAAACCAAGAATAGTGATTTTTTTATCCAAAGATACTTTTTCATTTTTCAAGGATTTCCAATTACCGAAATCAGCAACTTTTGGAGTGATGACGGGTAATTTAGTAAAACTATTGATTCCCGATGCAAAAAAAAGATAGGCAACAATAGGTAAAACAAAAAGAACGAAGAGAACAATATTTTTTTTCATAATTGTGCCGAAATATAATATGCAAAAATAAAAAAAGGCACGCAATGCGCACCCTTTTTATTGAATTAATATTTTGTTAAAAATTCCACTTAATTGTCGAGTTTTTAAAAATACCATATATATAATGTCCTTCGGTCAAAAGGATGAAAATTAAATATATTACCAAAAAAATCAAAGGCAAAACAACCGCATTTCTCAAAGTCGCTTTTTCTCCTTCCATGTGCATAAAAGCGTAAACAATAAAATAGGCTTTTACCAAAGTCAAGACAATGAATAACCAGTTTAGTAATGACAAACCTAGAAGGCTGTTCATGTGTAAAGCTTCAGGTTTTAAAATCCCAAAAAATACTTCAACTATTGTAATTAAGGATAAATATCCGAAAACTGTCCAAATTCTTTTTGTGTTAGATACGTGTTCGTGTGACATAATTATAACTTTAAATAAATTAAACTAGATAGAAAACTGTGAAAACAAATACCCAAACTAAATCGACAAAGTGCCAATAAAGTCCCACTTTTTCTACCATTTCATAACTTTTTCTTTTCTCATAAGTTCCTAATAATACATTAAAAAATATAATGATATTAATTACAACTCCAGAAAATACGTGGAAACCGTGAAAACCTGTAATAAAGAAAAAGAAATCGGCAAACAATTTACTTCCATATTCATTTCTTGTCAAGTTTGCACCTTCTACAACTAAAGTGGCATCACTCAAACGTGATAATGATTCCTCTCTAGAAAGTATTGTTTTTTGCTTATTAGCATTTATTGTCTCAGTTCTCACCAATAAATCTGGATGTGATTTGAAACCTTCTTGCACTTCGGCAACAGTATAAGTTGGCAAAGCTGCTTCATCTAAAAACCAATCTCCCTTATTTCTTGTCAATTGTTCTCTTTCTACAGGCAAAGTAGCAGCAAATTCATCAAGCGCAACGCGTTTTCCTTCTTTGTCAACAAACTGAAGCAAACTTCCTCCTTTTGTTTCAACTGCGCCATATTCACCTTTGATAAAATTTTTCCATTCCCAAGCTTGAGAACCTACGAAAATCAAACCTCCAACTATGGTTAAAAACAAATAAATTGTGACCTTATTTTTATTCAATTGGTGACCTGCATCAACAGCCAAAACCATTGTTACAGATGAGAAAATCAAAATAAAAGTCATAAATGCCACATAAAGCATTGGCTGTGGATTACCATGCATAAACGGAACGTGAGTAAACACTTCATCGGCTAAAGGCCATGTTTCAATAAATTTAAATCTTGAAAAACCATAAGCTGCAAGAAATCCCGAGAATGTTAAAGCATCTGACACGATAAAAAACCACATCATTAATTTGCCATAACTAGCTCCCATAGGCTCATTTCCGCCTCCCCAAATTTTTTCTCCACTATTTTTAGTAGTAACTGTATCCATAAAAAGTTATTCGTTAAAAAGTTCCCAAATCTACAATTTTTTCTTATTTAAAGAAATATAAAAATAAAAATAAATAAACCCACAATAAATCAAGAAAGTGCCAGTACATCGCACCTAGCTCAATACCAAGTGTTTGAGCTGAATTATATTTCTGTTTAAATTGTTTGTTAATTATAATTAAAAGTGCAATTAATCCGCCAGCAAGGTGAGCTAAATGCACAACCGTAACTATATAAAGGAATGTTGTTGTAATTGAACTTTCGGCTCCAGTAAAATAATAGCCATTGGCAACAATTTGGCTAAATCCAGCAAATTGCAAAATCACAAACAAAATTCCTAAAGCTAAAGTTGTCAAAAGAAAAGCAGTTGTTGCTTTTTGATTGTCCTTTTGAATGGCTTTTTTGGCCAAATGAAAAGTAATGCTACATCCTATAATAGCAGCGGTACTGAAATAAAATGCTGTTGGCAATTGAAAATCCTTCAACCAATCGGCTCTAGATTTACTTACCACAAAAGCACTTGTTAGTCCTGCAAACATCATCGTCATACTGATCATTGCGAACAATAACAACAATTTGTATGATCTTGCTGTTCTTGCTTTGTGTTCCTCCTGTGTCATTGTCATTTCCATAGCTATCTTAAGAATTTGTCAAATATATAAATTAATTGTAGTAAAGTAATGTATGAAACACTAACCAACATCAAGGTTCTTGCGGCTTTTGCACTTCTTAACTTGTACAACCTTACTGAATAATAAAGCATCCAAAGTCCGAGCAAAAATACAAAAACCGCAGCAACTGGCGAAATAAATAACTGTCCCGTATAACCCAAAGCTGGCAAAAGTGAAGCGATAATAAGCCAAACGGTATATAAAATTATTTGCAATGCCGTTCCTTTATCTTTTTTTCCTGTTGGCAACATAAAGAAACCCGCTTTTTCATAATCTTCGAATAAAAACCAGCCTATTGCCCAAAAATGGGGGAATTGCCAGAAAAATTGAATTAGAAACAAGGTTCCGGCTTCAATGCCAAAATCTCCCGTTGCCGCAACCCAACCCAACATAAACGGAATCGCTCCCGGAAAAGCACCCACAAAAACCGACAAAGATGTCATTGTTTTCAAAGGAGTATAAATACTCGTGTATAAAAATATGGAAATCGCGCCAAACATTGCCGTTTTTGGATTGATGGTATAAAGCAACACTAATCCAATAACGGTAAGAATGCTGGCGATAACCAAAGCGGCATTCGGAGACATTCTTCCTGCTGGAACAGGACGGTTTTTCGTTCTGTCCATCAAGGCATCAAGGTCTTTTTCGATAACCTGATTATAAGCATTCGATGCGCCCACCATACAATAACCGCCAATGGCCAATTTCAACAAAACCATCCAGTCCAGAGATTGAAAATCAGGAATGCCCAGCATAAATCCGGCAATAGACGAAAAAACAACACTAATAGCCAAACCTGCTTTAGTGATTGCCTTGAAGTCTGTGTAAATGGATTTTATGGAAATGGTATTTGATGAACTATTCAAAGTTTGCTTTATTTTTTAAAAACTTTTGCAAAAGTAGTTTATCAAAAGGGATTTGGCAAATAAAAATACCGCATAAAAAACCACAACTTTTTGTTTATCTTTGTATTGTAAAATAAGTTTACGCATCTTAAAATTTAAAATTATGCAACCAATTAATATCACAGCATATCCCGAAGATGCTTCACAAATTGAAGCTGTAAAAGCATTTATGAAAGCTCTTAAAATCAAGTTTGAAATCTCTAAAGAAAAACCATACAATCCAGAATTTGTGGCAAAAATAAAAAAGAGTGAACAAGAGTTTAAAGATGGTAAATTTACCCGTGTCAAAAAAGAAGATTTGCAAAGCTTTTTAGGATTGTAATGAGGTATCATTTAGACTTTTCCAACCAAACCAAAAACGACATAGATTTTCATAAAAAATCAGGTAATAAAGCCATTTTAAAGAAAATATTTGTGCTTTTAAACGAACTTATCGAACATCCTTATTCAGGAACTGGAAAACCCGAACCCCTAAAACACGATTTAAACGGCAAGTGGTCTCGCAGAATAAATATCGAACATAGACTTGTTTATGAAGTTCTTGAAGATAAAATACTTATTCACTCCGCTAAAGGTCATTATAATTAACAAAAAACCTTGCAATTCCTGCGAGGTTTTTTTGGTATTTGTTTGTGGCTACTCTTGTTTTTGGCTTCGAAGTCGGAGACTTCGTAAAGTGGAGAAACTAATTTAGTATTCCTTTTCTTCTATTTGAAATTCTTTGTTAGAGAAAATAATTTTATGTTTAGAATTTTCAACTGATGTTTCTTCCCATAAATGATTTCCTGAATAACTTTCTGTACATTTTGTATCATAAACATTTTCAAGAGATACTTTAAACTTTTTATCAAACATTAATCGATTAAAAATAAATTTAGCACTTACTGGATCGGTAGTTAAATTAAAATTTGGATATTCTAAAACAATAATTTTAGAAACATTTGTTTTTTTATAACATTTATGACATTTGTACTCGATACTATTTATTTTACAAAACCCAATTAATGAAAATTTAGCTGTTTTTATCCATTCATTACATATTTCACCCTGTGATTGATAAGAAGTTTGGCCTTTTGCTGAACAAAAAGACAGCAAAATAAGAGAAATTAAAAAAAATATCCTCATAGTATTTTTATTTAATAAATAATTTCGAGTTTATCAATTCGCCCAAATCGTGTGTTTTCAGAATTATCTATAATTAATGAAATAACACACTTTGTGTTTTTTTTATCAAATTCTATTTCACAATTATGGCAAACTATACCGTTAGGTCTAACTAATTTGCAATTTAATTTACATATTTCATCTAATAAATACCATTCGTAATTATCATTTTCTTCACAAGCATCACTAATTTTATCATAAAGCTTAATATGAGTTGTTACATTTGATTTTAGTTTTTTATCAAAAAGTGTAACTTCTTTAGCGCAACAATTCTTCTTCAAATTTTCATTTAAATCAATTAAGGTTTTATTAATTTTATCTTTTCCCATAATGTTGTTTTTTATAATTCTCCCACAAATCTATATCTTAAAATAATTCACATAAAAAATTAATGTGTTCAAACGAGTTCAAACGAGTTCAAATAGAAAAACGTCCTTATATTTGATGAAAATTGAATTATGCCTGCTCCTATCTCGATAACCGAAAACGAACAAACTTGGCTAAAACACTATCTTCAGGAAATATATGATGTTGTTATTTTTGATGCTTATGATTGCCAGAAATTAAGTCTCAACATTGAAAACCAAACGAACATAAAGATTAGCACCTCAACATTTCGTCGGTTATTTGATTTGGTTCCTAACAAGAACTCTTCTTCGAGATTTATGTTGAATACTTTAGCCAGAACCATAGATTTTAAAAATTGGGATACTTTTAAAAATCACGTGACGCATTTTGATATAAATGTAATCAATCAGAATATTCAGTTGTATAATAGCAATCCTAAAAGCTATCAGAAGTTACTTTTTGAAACTATTAAAGAACTACCAATCAAAACTTCTATTGGAGCGTATCAATTTCAAAATATTGTGAGTGTTGCCATTGAAAACAACGATTTTGAATTGCTGGAACAAATTGTATATATCCCTTTAGACATCAACAATCAAAATATTTACGAACATATCGTGATAGGTTTTCAATCCTTCTATTTTCAATCAGTTAAACAAAATCAAAAAGTAATCCGCTTTGTAGAAAAAAATATGGGCAAGTCAATTCTCCTGCAAAGGTGCTTGCTGGAAGCCTATGTAAATGAAAATTATCTGGATAGTTTTTTAGGAATTTGGTTTGAAGCCGTTCAAGAAAATTCATTACCAAATTTATTGCTTTTCAAAAACATTCTTTTGTGTCAGAAAGCATTTAACGAAAACAATATTCCAAAAGCATTACAATATCTGGATATAGCAACAACCGAATTAAATCATTCTAATAATGAAATTCATTCTATTTTAAAAGCAAGAATTGGGGTTTGGGAAATGATTTTAAAAGGAAATTCATTTGCAATTAACGACTATTTCAACAGGTTGGAAAACCCGTTTGACATTGCTGATTTTGCAGTTATCGCAAGCCGATTGCTTTGGATATACAATTCAGACAAACAAAAAATAGACTTCCTAGAAACAATAAACATTACTGTTTTTCCTGTAGTAAAGAACTATTTTCAAAAAGGCAGATATAATGTTTTGCTCTTGACTTTAGCTATCAATTTTTATTTAAAACAGGATTTCGAAAATGCTCTAAAAACATTCAAATTAGTTGACCACAATGCCTTTACTTATGACATTGTGAATATTGACTTCTATAATCCTTGGATTAAAAAATATTTAGATTTTAATTCCAATAATTGAATTGAATTTCTAATAATCAAAATACCAGTTAAACACATCAGAGCGAATTCCTAATGAAAACCAAGTGGTACTTTCCTTGAAGACTGTTGCTGTGTTTTGGTTTGGATCAAAATTTCTATAAATAAAACTGCCAAAAAGTTTCAAGTTCGTCATTGGGTTTACCAAATATCCGGCTTGCAAATCAGTTATAAAAATGGTCGTTTTGTTTCCTTGACCCACGGTTACACCTGTGTCATAAGGGCGATTCAAATCGTAATCTTTGTAAAT
>NZ_JAQTPQ010000125.1 GCF_028712645.1 Flavobacterium sp.
GGAACTGTAGTTTATTCTTTAAAGAATGCTGTTGGCGCAGAAAGACCCGATCATTCTGATAATTTAAGTTTTCCCTCAGGCCACACTGCTACGGCTTTTACAAATGCAACCCTTCTATATTACGAATTCAAAGATTCGAATTTATGGTATGCCAGCAGCGGATTTTTGTTTGCAACTGCCACCGGAATACTTCGAATTGCCAATAACAAACATTACACTTCAGATGTTCTTGCCGGAGCTGGAATAGGTCTAGCATCTGGACTCATAGTTTCCTATTGGAATCCATTCAAGTCGGTAACTTTTGGAAAAAAGAAAAAAACAACGGCTTTTGTTTATCCACAAATTGGAAATCAAATTGGGTTGGGAGCAATTGTTAGACTCAATTAATTTTATAAAAAAAATGAGTTGCCCTTTTTCAGAACAACTCATTTTGTATATAAATTTGTGTTTTATTTGAAAGCTGGAATTCCGGTAATGTCCATTCCGGTAATCAATAAATGAATGTCGTGTGTTCCTTCGTATGTAATCACCGATTCTAGATTCATCATATGACGCATAATCGAATATTCGCCTGTAATCCCCATTCCACCAAGCATTTGTCTGGCTTCGCGGGCTATATGAATCGCCATATCTACATTATTTCTTTTTGCCATCGAAATTTGAGCTGTTGTTGCTTTTCCTTCATTTCTCAAAACTCCCAATCGCCAAGTCAGTAATTGTGCTTTGGTAATTTCAGTTATCATTTCAGCTAATTTTTTCTGCTGCAATTGAGTTCCAGCAATTGGTTTGTCAAATTGGATTCTTTCTTTGGCATAACGCAAAGCGGTATCATAACAGTCCATCGCAGCGCCAATAGCTCCCCAAGCAATTCCGAAACGTGCAGAATCCAAACAACCAAGCGGTGCTCCAAGTCCTGATTTATTGGGCAATAAATTTTCTTTAGGAACTTTTACATTGTCAAAAATTAATTCTCCCGTCGCCGATGTACGAAGTGACCATTTATTATGAGTTTCTGGAGTTGAAAAACCTTCCATTCCGCGTTCTACAATCAATCCGTGAATTCGTCCTTCTTCATTTTTTGCCCAAACAATGGCAATATCTGCAAAAGGCGCATTCGAAATCCACATTTTGGCACCGTTTAAAAGATAATGGTCTCCCCTATCTTTGAAATTGGTAATCATACTTCCTGGATCAGAACCAAAATTGGGTTCGGTCAAGCCAAAGCAGCCCATAAATTCTCCCGAAGCCAGTTTGGGTAAATATTTCATTCGTTGTTCCTCGTTCCCGTATTTCCAAATGGGATACATTACTAACGAAGATTGAACCGAAGCTGTAGAACGAACACCAGAATCGCCTCTTTCTATTTCCTGCATAATCAAACCATAAGAAATATGATCTAAACCAGCACCACCATATTCTTCTGGAATATATGGACCAAATGCACCAATTTCTGCCAAACCTTTGATGATTTGTTTCGGAAATTCAGCTCTTTGAGCAAAGTCTTCTATGATTGGAGAAACCTCACGTTTTACCCATTCACGTGCTGAATCACGTACTAGTTTATGTTCGTCTGTCAATAATTCATCAAGGTTGTAATAATCTGGAGATTGAAATAAGTCTGGTTTCATAAGAGGAATGATTTATGTCACAAATCTACATAAAGAAATATAACAAAACAATGATGAAATGTTATATTTTAAAAAAATACAAAAAAGAGTTTCTGAATTTAGATTTTCAATTTAAAAAAGTTTGCTACATCTTCAAATAAAAATCCTTCGTCAAAGCGATGTATTCCGGAGTATAAATATGTCGTGCAGTTTCGATGATTAATTCATCAATAATGCAATTAAAATCTTTATTACGACTAAAAGCCAAAAGACAACGCTTAATTTCGGAGGTTGGAGTTCCTTTTACGCGAGTGATTTTCAGAGGAAATAATTCGTATTCATTGGCAAGAGTCAAGAAATTTTGTTCTTCTTTAAAAGGAATAATTACTGCGAATATTCCGTTTTTAGAAAGCAGTAAATCGGCGGCTACAATCAATTCTTCAAAAGGCATGGCGTCTTGAAAACGTGCTAAATCGCGTTGGTCGTTACTAGATTTGTAATCTTCGCTATAAAAAGGTGGATTGGAAACAATTAAATCGTATTCGTCTTCCGGTTCTTCGACAAATTCGTCCAAGCCGGCGTGAAAGCAAAACAAACAATCGTTCCAAGGGGAATTTTCAAAATTGTCTGTTGCTTGTTCGTAGGCTTCTTCATCAATTTCTAAAGCATCAATTTGTACTGCCGAACTTCTTTGTGCCAGCATTAATGCGATGATTCCCGTTCCAGTCCCAATGTCTAAAATGCTGTTGGGATTATTTTCAATTGGAGTCCAAGCACCAAGCAAAACTCCGTCAGTTCCAATTTTCATTGCCGTTTGGTCTTGTTCAAGAGAAAATTGTTTGAATTGGAATTTGGACATAAAGATTTTAGATTGTCGATTAACGATTTTTGATTGCAGATTTTCGAATAACCGAATAAACACACGAGCAAAGCGAACTGACGAAGTAAATAACCGATTAACTCTTTTTACAAATACATTTCAATCAAGCCTTCCGGTAAATCCATAATGACTTTTTTGTTTTCTCGGTCAATTTTAACCAAGAAATGATCAATCATTGGAATCAGGATTTCGGCATCTCCTTTGAGAACTTCAAAAAGCGGTTGAGCGGTGCTGTCGTTGATGGATTGAATTTCTCCAACATATCCCAGACGTTTGTCTTCGACTTCAAAACCAATTACTTCGTGGAAATAGAATTTGTTGCCCGTAAGTTTGGGTAACATTTTTAAAGGAAGGTATAAATCATTTCCAATCAATGTGTCAGCTTCTTCCTCAGTATTTACATCTTCGAAACGAATTCTAAGAAAATCGTTTTTGTGAAGTGAGCTGTTTTCAATAAAAAATGGAACCAAGTGTTTGTTGCATTCAACAAACACTGATTCCAAGTTTTCGTATAAATCGGGTTCATCCGTATCTAAATAAGCTAGGACTTCGCCTTTGAAACTAAATTTTTTTGCGATTTTACCTAAATAGAAACAATCCTCTTTACGCATTTTCGCCTTCTAAAATTATGCTTCTGGTGTTTCTTCAGTAGCAGGAGCTTCTTCAGTAGCAGCTTCAACTTCAGCAACTTCTTCTTCAACAGCAGGAGTTGCAGCAGCAATAGCATCGGCTTCAGCTTGAGCAGCAGCAGCTAAACGTTTTGCATTTACATCTTGTTCCGCTTTGAAAGCTTTAGCTTTAGCATCAGCTTGCGCTTTTGTTAAACCTTCTTTTTTAGCATCTACTTTTCCAGCTTTAGCTTCTAACCAAGCAGCTAATTTTGCATCAGCTTGTTCTTGAGTTAAAGCTCCTTTACGAATACCTCCATCAAGGTGGTGTTTCAATAAAGCTCCTTTGTAAGAAAGAATCGCTTTTGCTGTATCAGTTGGTTGAGCACCATTGTGCAACCATTTTACTGCGCTATCCAAGTCTAATTCGATAGTTGCAGGGTTTGTGTTTGGATTGTAAGTACCAATTTTTTCTAGGTATTTACCATCTCTTTTTGAGCGAGCATCTGCTGCTACAACCCAGTAAAACGGTTTTTGTTTTTTACCGTGTCTTTGTAATCTAATTTTTACTGACATAATCTAATGATTAAATTTTGAGGTACTCGACCTCGATTAATTAAGGGTGCAAAGATACACTTTTTATCAATAAATACTAATTCGATTTCTATTTTAATGAATGACACCATTTTATGTCAATTTTTAATGTGAATTTTTAATTCTATTTCCATTTTTAAATCAAAATAATATACTTTTGTTTAGATTAATGCTACAAATTATGAAATAAGCATAGCGAATTCTATTTTCAACCAAAAAACAAATATTATCTTCGAATGAAAAAACAATTTCTATATATAATCGTTTTATTTGCTTTTATTTCTTGTCAAGAGGATGTAAAATTTAATAATCCTGCTTTTGAAGGGCAAAAAGACAATGTGTTTTGGAGAGCTATTGATGCTAAAGCTACCCTCGTAGGAGGTTCTTTAATTATAGAAGGATATACCAGAAACGAAAAGCTGACTTTAAAAACTACATCTACAAATCCTGGAACTTATTTTTTAGGCACAGGCGTTTTAAACACCGTAGTTTATGTCCTAACGGATACCGATGGAACAATCACTTTTTCGACTGGATTTGGAATTGGCGAAGGACAAATTGTAATAACAGAATACGACGTTTTAAATAACACTATCACTGGAACGTTTAAATTTAATGCCGCAAATGTCTATAATAACCCATTGGCTGGTCCAAATTTAAATTTTCAATATGGACACTTTTATAAAGTTCCCGTGAGCAATTAACTTCATAAATAGAAGAAAACCAATATAAACCACTTGTATTAGCCCCCATTATATTTGGAATTTGATTTAAAAAAATAAAATAAAATCATAAATTAGCTAACACATAGTAGATTAGATAAAAATAAGACTACATTTGTTGCAATTATTTTAAATAAGTACATATGAATATTTTTGTTGGAAGCCTTCCGTTCAGTATTGAGGAAGCAGATTTAAGAGAGTCTTTCGAGGCTTACGGTGCAGTTGATTCTGTAAAAATTATCACTGATAAATTTACTGGAAGAAGTAAAGGATTCGGTTTTGTTGAAATGCCAAATGATGAAGAAGCTCAAAAAGCAATTGATGAGTTAAACGGAGCGACTGTTCAAGGTCGTGCTATCGTAGTAAATAAGTCTGAGCCAAAACCAGAAGGTGAAAGAAGAAGTTTTAATAACAACCGTGGTGGAGATTCACGCGGAGGTTATGGTAACAACCGTGGTGGAGATAACCGTGGTGGTGGAGATAGAGGAAGATACTAATATTTTTTTCAATCATATAAAAAAAAGGTGTCAATAAAATTGACACCTTTTTTGTTATGTATATATTTTATTTCTGTTAGAGACGCACCGCAGTGCGTCTCTACAAAAAATTATTTTTTATAAATTAGCAACTAACCAATTTCCAACTTCTTTTGTACCATAAGATTGAGCTCCTTTTGCAGCTAAATCTTCAGTTACTATTCCTTGTTCCAATGATTTGTTTACAACTGCTCTAATTGCTTCAGCTTCTTCTTTTAACCCAAAAGCATCTTCAAACATCATTGCTGCTGATAAAACAGTAGCTAATGGATTAGCAATATTCAATCCTGTAGCTTGTGGATAGGATCCGTGGATTGGTTCGTATAATGAAGTATGTTCTCCCACAGATGCAGAAGGCATTAATCCCATTGAACCTGAAATTACCGATGCTTCATCAGTCAAAATATCACCAAATAAATTTTCCGTAATTAACACATCGTACGAATTTGGCCATTGAACTAAACGCATTGCAACTGCATCTACAAATTCGTAGCTAACAGTAACTTCTGGATAATCTTTTTCCATCGCTTGTACTGTTTCTCTCCACAAACGTGAAGTTTCTAATACGTTAGCTTTGTCAACACAACACAATCTTTTAGAGCGTGTCATTGCTAATTCGAAACCTTTTTTAGCCAAACGTTGTACCTCAACTCTGGTATAAACACAGTTGTCGAAAGCTGTTTCTCCACCATCTTTTCTTCCTTTTTCTCCAAAATAAATTCCACCAGTAAGTTCTCTCAAGAAAATCAAATCTGTTCCTTCGATTCTTTCTCTTTTCAATGGGGAGTTGTCAATTAAGGATGGGAAAGTAAATGTTGGTCTAACATTGGCAAACAAACCTAATTTTTTACGCATCAATAATAACCCTTGTTCTGGTCTTACTGGAGCACTTGGGTCATTATCATATTTTGGATGTCCGATAGCTCCAAAAAGAACCGCATCAGCTTTCATACAAATTTCGTGCGTTTCGTCAGGATAAGGAACTCCAACTGCATCAATAGCGCAAGCACCTGTTAATGCTGGTGTCCAAGTGATTTCGTGATTAAATTTTTTTGCAATGGCATCAGAAACTTTTACGGCTTGACTGATTACTTCGGGACCGATTCCGTCTCCTGCTAAAAGGGCAATAGTATATTTCATACGTATTTTTTATTATAGAATTTTTAATTTATTTTGATTTAGGATATTGTAACATTTAGCATTTTTTGAGTGGCTTTGATTGCAGCAACCGTTTGGTCTGAATCTAATCCTCTTGTTTTAAACTCTTTTTTACCATTTGTCCAAGTAATTATGGTTTCGCATAATGCATC
Organism: Flavobacterium sp.; assembly: GCF_028712645.1. Lineage (GTDB taxonomy): Bacteria > Bacteroidota > Bacteroidia > Flavobacteriales > Flavobacteriaceae > Flavobacterium. The sequence goes on from NZ_JAQTPQ010000125.1 coordinate 6,258, forward strand.
TGAACTACTACCTGGCGGAATTCGAACAGCATAATCAATAAGTTTAGGTAAAGTCATCTTTTTGCTTTTATAAATTTTGGTCAATGCGTTCATAAAGGCATCAAATTGTCCGTCACCTTGAGCATTTTCTTCTATTAATTCTCCATCTATTCGTAAACAAAGTGTGGTTGATGGACGAATTCCTTTAGAGTGAACTAATACATAGGATTCAATGACAATTTTATCTTCATAAGTATGACTGTCCAAAACATCAGAAATAATATAAGGCAAATCTTCTCTGGTAACGGTTTCTTTTTTGTCGCCCAACTCGATGATGCGTTGGGTTACTAATTTCAAATCTTCTTGATTGAGTTGTAATCCTAATTCCTGAAGATTTTTTTCGATATTGGCTTTACCCGAAGTTTTCCCCAAGGCATATTTTCGCTTTCTTCCAAAACGCTCTGGAAGTAAATCATTGAAATATAAATTGTTTTTATTATCTCCATCGGCGTGAATACCAGCAGTTTGCGTAAATACATTATCACCCACAATAGGTTTATTGGCAGGAATTCTATAACCTGTGAAAGTCTCGACTAATTTACTTACGGAATATAACGAAGATTCTTTTATATTGATTTTTGCTTCAGGTATGAAATCATTTATTACCGCAACTACACTTTCTAAAGGCGCATTTCCGGCACGTTCTCCCATCCCATTTACGGTAACGTGTAAGCCGCTAATACCAGCTTTTACTGCTTCCATAACATTGGCAACACTTAAATCATAGTCATTATGTGCGTGAAAATCAAAATGGATATTTGGATATTTCTCAGTAATTTTCGAAATATATTCAAAAGTTTTCGATGGAATTAGAACACCTAAAGTATCGGGCAACAATATCCTTTTTACAGGTTGAGTTGATAAAAAATCCAAAAACTGAAACACATATTCTGGCGAATTACGCATTCCGTTGCTCCAATCTTCAAGATAAATGTTGGTTTCAATATCATTTTTTTTCGCTAAAGCAATAATATCTGTAATTTCGGCAAAATGCTGTTCTGGCGTTTTTCTCAACTGGTGAGTAAGATGATTCATTGATCCTTTGGTCAATAAATTTTGAACTTTTGTTCCTGCTTTTTTCATCCATTCGATAGAAATTCCACCATCTACAAATGCCAAAACTTCAATTCTATCACTATATCCTTTTGATGCAGCCCAAGCGGTGATGCCTTTTACGGCTTGAAATTCACCCTCACTTACTCGTGCAGATGCAATTTCGATTCGATCAATATTTAATTCCTCCAGCAACAATTGTGCAATGGTTAATTTTTCTGCAGCAGAAAAAGACACTCCAGAGGTTTGTTCACCATCACGGAGCGTTGTGTCCATTATTTCAATTTTTCTTTTTTTCATAAAGGTTATTCTTGATTTGGTTTTAAATGCGTCCTCGCACTTCATTCAATTTCATCGTCATTGAAACATCTCCTTTTTCTATCCAATTGTTGTATTCATCGATTGCTTTTAATCTTAAATTATCGTCTAAATAGCCTTCTTCTACCATTTGACTTGAACCAGCAACTTTTGACCAAATACCTATTTTAGTTTTATAATCTAAAACTTCTTTATTATAAAATTCATCTGAATTTATTACTTCAATACTACGAAACCCCACTTCTTTCAAAAGATCAGCTAAATCATCGGCAATTTCATTATTCATTTCAGCATCTTTTCTCCAGTTTAAAAAAGTTTGGTAAAACTCTTGCATACTTTCTGGTGGCGAAGGAACCCATTCAATTGCTTTATGATTGTAATCAAGAATTGAAATTTGTCCGTTTGGTTTCAAAAAGGATTTCATTTTTAGCAAAGCATCTTTAGGGTTACTTAACCACTGCAATGTTCTTGCTGAAACAATTAAATCATATTTTTCTTCTGGATTATAATCAAATAAATCAACGTGAATTAATTTTAAATTAGCAACAGATTGATATGTTTTTTTCCCTATTAAAATAAAATTTTCTGTATTATCAATTCCTGTAACTTTTCCGTTTTCTCCAACAATATTAGCAATATCTTTTGAGATTGAACCAGTTCCGCATCCTACATCTAATACATTCATCCCTGATTTTAAAATTTCAGTAAGATGTCTGTAGTCATTTGCTAAACTTCTGGCGTCAAATATTTTTGTTGCCTGATCGTCTCTTTTAATGTGTTTGTTCGCTTTCATTTTTCTTATTTTATTCCTCCAAATACAGAAAAATTACTGTTTTTATGCAAAACATCAATATATGAAAAACCTATTTTTTTCATTAAATCGAGTTGATACATTACCGAGCGAGGCGTGTCTTCTTTTTCGATATATGCAAAAACATTTTCTCGATATTCCTTCCCTCCAATATTTTCTAAATAATTAGAATATCGTTTCCACATCAACTGATTTATGGCTGGATTATCGTGCAAAATCAAATCTGAGATCCAAAAGCAACCACCTTTTTTTAAACTTTTATATATTTTAGAAAAAACTTTCTCCCATTCTTCATCTGTTCTTAGATGATGTAATGCTGCTCCTGTAACCACAATATCAAAAGTATTTTCGGGTAATTCCATACTCAAAAAATCAGTTTGAATAGTAGTGATTTTCCCTTCTGAAACTTCAGAAATTCTTTCTTTGGCTTTGTTCAACATCGGCTGGCTTAAATCAATCAAAGTCGAATCGAAATCGGGAATTAGCTCCAATAATTTTAAAGAATAATTACCCGCACCACATCCTAAATCTAAAACCTGTTTGGCATTAGGACAACAAGCACCAGCAGCTTGTGTCAATAATTCTAAACTCAAAGTCGCATCAACAGTGCTGATTTGACCCGTTTCTAAATTAGAAAAACGTTCCACATCATTATCAAAACGTTCTTGGATTTCAAATAAAGTAGATTTCATTTTTACAACTTTTTATTTTCCATCACCGTTACAAAATGTTCCACAATTGGGAATGGATCGTAATAATGATGGAGCAATTTTTTCCATTCTAAATACTGATTTGATTGTCTAAAACCAACAATATGGTCTTCCAGTTTCTCCCAATCAACCAGTAAAATGTATTTGTTTTCCTGTTCGATGCATTTTCTTAAACTATGACCTAAATAACCTTGAATCGAACTTATAAATTGACTGGCAATCTCAAAATCTTTTTCAAATTGTTTTTCTTCTCCTTCATTTACGAAAAGAATGGCGACTTCTAGAATCATAATTCGGTTTTATAAAACACCTAACAGGTTTTAAAAACCTGTTAGGTGTTTTTGCTAAAAATAACAGTATTATCTAATAAGGCAATTTATCGGCAAATCCTACAATTTCTTCTTTCATACTTTGTAAATAATCAATATCGTCAAAACCATTAATCATATTATTTTTTTTGTATCCGTTGATGTCGAAAGATTCTTTTTGTCCAGTAGCCAATAAAGTAATGGTTTGTTCTGGTAAATTGATTTCCAATTCTGTTTTTGGATCTGCTTCGATAGCTTTGAAAATAGTTTCAGCAAATTCTGGACTTACTTGTACTGGCAAAACACCAATGTTCAAGCAATTTCCTTTGAAGATGTCCGCAAAGAAACTAGAAACTACAGCACGAAATCCGTAATCGTAAACTGCCCAAGCAGCGTGTTCACGAGAAGAACCTGAACCGAAGTTTTTACCTCCAACAAGAATTTTTCCGCTGTAAGTTTTGTCGTTTAAAACGAAATCAGCTTTTGGAGTTTCGTCTCCATTGTATCTCCAGTCTCTAAAAAGGTTATCCCCAAAACCTTCACGTTTTGTAGCTTTCAAGAAACGAGCTGGGATGATTTGATCGGTATCTACGTTTTCTATTGGTAGTGGCACTGCACTACTCGTAAGGATATTAAATTTATCGTATGCCATTTGATTTTTGATTTTTGATTAGTGATTGCTGATTTTTGATTTTCTGTGTAGAAAAGTAAATCTCAAGCACTACTATTTTTTTATAATCTATGTTGTATAATTTAAGCTGAATGTTTAGCAATTTTACGAAATCTTAAATCAAAAATCGCTAATCTACATTCTGAAATCTTTTAAAAAAGCTCTCTAGGATCTGTTAATTTTCCGGTAACTGCAGCTGCAGCTGCCATAATTGGACTAGCCAATAAAGTTCTTGAACCTGGACCTTGACGCCCTTCAAAGTTTCTATTGGATGTACTTACTGCATATTTTCCAGCAGGAACTTTATCATCGTTCATCGCCAAACAAGC
>NZ_JAQTPQ010000126.1 GCF_028712645.1 Flavobacterium sp.
CAATAAGTTGCAACATTGGTTTAACCACCGAAGAATAACTTCTGGAATGTCCTGTTACTAATCCATCTGCTTCGCCTTCGTTGACCATCATTGCTGCAAAATAATTTCTCTCTCGCATTAAATTCTGTGCGTCATATAAAGAAATTCCCCTTCTTTGTCTTGTTTTCCAATAGGCTTTGGCAAATTTATTTCTCCTTGTTTCTTCTTCATCAACTTTAGGATCAATAATTTGAACATCGGCATCGAAACCAAGTTCTTTTTTCAATTCTAAAATAATTTCTTTTTTTCCTAATAAAACTGGAAAACCAATACCTTCTTCATATACAATTTGGGCTGCTTTAAGCACATCGAGTTGATCTGCCTCGGAAAAAACGATTTTTTTAGGATTCATTTTGGCTCTATTTGCAATCAAACGAACCATTTTATTTTCATTCCCCAAACGGTTTAAAAGCTCTTCTTCATATTTATTCCAATCTTGAATTGGATGCAAAGCAACTCCTGATTCCATTGCCGCTTTTGCAACAGCTGGCGCAACAACGGTTATCAACCTTAGATCAAAAGGAGAAGGAATAATATATTCGCGACCAAAAACTAATTTCGTAGCTCCATAAGCAATATTTACTTGCTCAGGAACGTGCTCTTTTGCCAAAGCAGCAAGTGATCTAACGGCGGCCATTTTCATAGCTTCGTTGATTTTTGTAGCACGAACATCTAGTGCTCCACGAAAAATATAAGGAAAACCAAGAACGTTATTTACTTGGTTAGGATAATCGGATCGACCTGTTGCCATAATAACATCTTTTCGAGTTGCCATAGCAAGATTATAATCAATTTCTGGAATTGGATTTGCCATCGCAAAAACGATAGGATTTTTGGCCATTCCCAATAGCATTTCTGGAGACATAATATTTCCGGATGATAATCCCAAGAAAACATCCGTGCCTACCAACGCCTCTTCAAGACTCATTGGTTTTTTATCAGTAGCATATTTTTGTTGTAAAACAGATAAATTAGGATTGTCTTTTGTCAAAACTCCTTTGCTGTTAAACATCAAAATGTTTTCAAATTTTACCCCAAGCAAAACATACATATTTGCACAGGCAAGAGCCGCAGAACCTGCCCCTGAAACGACCATTTTTACATCTTCGGGTTTTTTATTTGCAAGTTCCAATGCGTTAATCAAAGCCGCCGATGATATAATAGCTGTTCCGTGCTGATCATCATGCATTACTGGAATATTTAATTCTTCGACTAATCGTCTTTCTATTTCGAAAGATTCTGGTGCTTTGATGTCCTCAAGATTAATTCCTCCAAAAGTTGGTGCTATATTTTTAACCGTTTGAATAAATTCTTCAATGTTTTTTGTCCCTATTTCAATGTCGAACACATCAATTCCAGCAAAAATCTTAAACAACAATCCTTTACCTTCCATTACTGGCTTTGAAGCTTCAGGGCCAATATCCCCAAGACCTAAAACAGCAGTACCATTAGTAATTACCGCTACCAGATTCCCTTTAGCAGTATATTTATATACATTATTTACATCTTTTGCGATTTCAAGACAAGGTTCTGCAACTCCCGGCGAATAAGCCAATGACAGATCTCTTTGCGTTGCATATTTCTTGGTTGGAACTACTTGAATTTTTCCTGGAGTAGGTTTTGCGTGATATAATAAAGCTTCTCTTCTTTTGCTATTTTTTTCCATTGTATTTATTTTTTTTGGTCTTACAAAGATATAAGACTTGGCTTAAAAACTAAGCATTTATACCGTTCATTTACAAAAAATATTATGTGCTTTGTAAAAAAATAGCTGCACAAAATGCAGCTATTGAATATTATTGATTGGTTTTTAATTTTTATTGTGAAATATAAGAATCTAAATGCTTAATCGTTGCTTTTTGCATTTCAATTATTGCTTTCACTACATCACTAATAGAAATAATTCCTATGATTTTATCGTTTTCAGAAACTGGTAAATGCCTTACCCTTTTTGTATCCATCAATTCCATACAATAATCTAAATTGTCAGTTGGTTTTACAGTAACCACATTTTCCTCCATAATTTCATAAACAAGAGTCTTTTTTGAAGATTTGGCTTTCAAAGCAATTTTCCTAGCATAATCTCTCTCAGACAAAATGCCTTTCAATATATTATCTTCTATTATTAAAATAGCTCCAATGTTTTTTTCACTCATCACTCCCAAAGCTTCATATACTGTTATTGTTGACAATACTGAAAAAACTTCCTTCCCTTTCGTGCTCAATATTTGATTAACTGTCATAATAGATAAAAATTTAATTGATTATAAAAATAAAAAAAAACATCATATAAACGGCATATTTATTGAAATTTATTTTGAATCTAAATGAGTTAACACCAAATCTCCCATTAGAACTAAGATTAGATGTTAGGCTCTTGAAATAAAAAAAGCCTTTCCAATTGGAAAGGCTTTTCACTTCTTTTGATTGTGATTACTCCATTGAAATAACGATAAACTCGCTACGTCTGTTAGCCTGATGTTCAGCTTCTGTACATTTTACACCATCAGAACATTTATTAATCAACTGGGATTCTCCATAACCTTTACTCGTTAATCTACTTGACTCAATACCGTTTTGGACTAACCATTCCATTGTAGCTTTGGCCCGACTATTAGAAAGCTCTTCGTTATATTTAGCCGATGAGCGACTGTCAGTATGAGAGCGTACATCTACTTTCATTGCAGGATATTGATTCATAACTGCAACAATTTTTCCAAGTTCTAATGCAGCATCTTCACGTATGATAAATTTATCTACATCAAAATAAATGTTTGGAATATTAACTGTTTTGGCTAAATCAGTTCCCACCTCTATTGGTTTAATATTTTTTTCTATTGACACAGGCATATCCGTTTTTCCTTTTGCATTGTCAATTGTAACTTTTACTTCTTTGGTTTGATAATCTTCTTTTTCAGCTCTTACATAATAGTTTTTACCGCACTCAACTTCAAAGCTATATTTCCCGTTTTCATCAGATAAACATTCTTTCAAAAATTGGAATTTATCATCAAATAATCCTGCTTTCACTCCTGCTAGTTTGGCACTTGTTTCCTGATCTGTTATGATTCCTGATAAGAACTGTTCGCAAACTAATTTTTTTATTTCAGTGAACTTATAAATATCATCATACCCTATACCTCCTGGTCTATTTGAGGTAAAAAATCCTTTACGGTTTTTGTCTATTATAAAAGCGAAGTCATCGTGTGGTCCATTTACTGGTGCCCCTATATTTTGAATTTCTTTGAAACTACCATCCTTTTCTGCATTAGAAACAAATATATCTAATCCTCCTAATCCTGGACGACCATCGCTAGCAAAGTACAATTCGTTGTCGTCACTTATAAAAGGGAATGTTTCTCTTCCTTCAGTATTGATTGTTGCTCCAAGATTTTCTGGAGTACCAAAACTGCCGTCTTCATTAATTGCAACTTTAAACAAATCTGATTGACCTAGAGTTCCCGGCATATCTGACGCAAAATACAATGTCTTTTCATCTTTACTTAGCGCAGGATGTGCTGTGCTGTATTGATCACTTGAAAATGGCAATTCGGTTACATTAACCCATGTGCTATCAACATAAGTGGCTTTGTAAATTTTCAACAAGGTTATTTGTTGTCCATCAACTCCTTTTTTTCCGTCCAAAAAGTTATTTCTAGTGAAGTACATTGTTTTTCCATCTTTGGTAAAAACGGGTGTAGCTTCATGAAATTTTGAATTAATTTTATTCCCAAAATGCTTAGGTTTACTTAAGGAGCCATCCTCTTTTAATTCAGAACTATAAAAATTTGTGAAAGATTGATTGGTCCAAGCAAAAACTATTTTGGAAATACTTCCTGTATCACGCGCTGAGGCAAAAACTAATTTATTTCCTAAAAAAGAACCTCCGTAATCTGAATATTCTGAGTTAATTCCAGCATCGGCAATGGTGTAACGCCCTGAATTAGCTTTGATTTCTTCGAGGTAATTTTTGTTTTTTTCGATTAATTTAGCCCTTAGATCGTTTCCAGATTTTTTATTGAATTGCTGCAGCATTTTATCAGCTTTAACATAATCACCTGTTGCTTTTAAGGATTGTGCATATCTATAATAATATTCTGGCTCTTGTTCTTGGTTCATTGCAAAAAGTTCTCCATACCATTTTGCTGCTTTTTCTAATTCTGCGTTAAAATAATAGGCGTTCCCCAACTTTTGAAACATCTTTTCATCTTTATATCCTTTCTGGGCAACTCGTTCGTATGTTGCTATTGCATCAACATAAGCATAATTGTCATATTGTTTATCAGCTGCCGCTACTTTGGCTTTTTGTGAAAATCCTTGAAAAACGAAAACACTCAAAAGCGTACTGTAAAATATATTTTTAATTTTCATAATAGACTGGATTAGAAGAATCTTGGAGATGTTATTCTGTTATTTTTCTTGAACAATTCGTAACGCAAAAACAATTCGTGTGAACCAGAATTGTAATTTGCCAATTTTGTGGTTTCAAAATCATATGAATAACCTATAAACCAAGAATCATCAATTTGGAATCCAACCAAACCACTTACAGCAGCATCCCATCTATAAGAAACCCCGGCCGTAAATTTTTGATTTATTAAAAAATTACCCGACAAATCTACTTGAAGTGGAGCTCCTTGAACCATTTTAGCAAGCACTGATGGTTTAAATTTTACATCTTCATTAATGTCATATATATGACCCGCGATGAAATAATAATGAATACGCTGAGTTTCTATAAAACTTGAGGCATTATTATTTGCTGTACCATCAAAATGTTTGGTTACTAATAAATTAGGAGCAGATAGCCCAAAGTATGTTTTATCAGAATGTAAATAAAATCCAACTCCTATATTTGGTGAAAATTTATTATCTATGTTGTTTTGAAATCTGGGATCTCCAGCATTGTAAAAAGTTAATTTTGAATAATCAACGTCTAATAAGTCAGCACTTGCATTTAATCCAAAAGACAGTTTGTAGTTATCTGACATCGGAATTATATAAGAGAAATCAACTGCAATATTATTTTCGATAGATTGTCCTATTTTGTCGTTCACAATAGACAATCCCAAACCAAGATTAGTATCTTTAATTGGTGTATGAATCGAGAAAGTATTTGTAACAGGTGCACCGTCAAGACCGACCCACTGGGTTCTATGCAAAGCAAAGACACTCATCGCCTGCCTTGAACCTGCATAGGCTGGATTGACAACAATGGTATTATACATATATTGTGTATATTGGGCATCTTGTTGTGCATAAATGATGCTCGTCAAGAGCATTAAAACTAATAGGGTAAAGTTTTTTTTCATTTGTTTTTGTTTAAATACTTAAGTTTTTTTTAACTCTCAGGGACTAAATTTATCGAATAATATACAAATATCGATTTTTTTTATGAATATTTTTTTATCGCTAGAAATATTTTAGTAGGTTGCTTCTGATAATTTACTCTAACCACCACTCCTTTAATCTAATTAATATTTCTCAAAAGTCTTTGAAAACGATAATGCAATGTTCTTTTAAAAAACTAAAAGGAATGGATTTAAAATCATTCCAAAAAATCAATATTTCTTTTTAAGCCTTCAAACTTGGCTCTTCTAATAGGAGAGTCTTTAAAAACAATTCTAAAAGTTTCTTCAGTAAGTGCTATCCAATCTTTTTTGGAATACGATAAAATTTCATAAATTGAATTAAAAAGGGGTTCCTTATGCGCTTTCGAAAATCGGTTCCAAGGGCAAACATCTTGACAAACATCACAACCAAATGCCCAATCAGCAAATTTACCTTTCATTTCTTGTGGAATATTTTCTTTTAACTCAATAGTAAAATAGGAGATGCATTTGCTGCCATCAACTACATAAGGTGCAATGATTGCTTCAGTTGGACAAGCGTCTAGACAAGCAGTACAAGAACCACAATGATCCGTTGTTGGATTATCATATTCTAATTCTAAGTCGATAATTAATTCGGCAATAAAATAAAAAGAACCTACTTTTTGAGTCAATAAATTACTGTTTTTTCCAATCCAACCCAAACCACTTTTTGCAGCCCAAGCTTTATCGAGAACCGGAGCTGAATCTACAAAAGCTCTTCCCAAAACTTCGCCAATATTCTCTTGAATGGAAGCCAACAATTCTTTCAGTTTTTCTTTGATTACATAATGATAATCATCTCCATAAGCATATTTTGAAATCTTATAAGAATCCTGATTTTGAAATTCGGAAGGATAATAGTTTAACAAAAGTGAAACAACACTTTTGGCACCATCAACAAGTAAAGTCGGATTTAATCGTTTGTCAAAATTGTTTTCCATATAGGACATTTGACCATTCATTTGTTTATTTAACCAATGCTCTAATCGAGGTGCTTCTTCTTCTAAAAATCCTGCTTTGGATATGCCACAAGATAAAAACCCGAGGCGTTTGGCTTCGGATTTTATAAAATTTGAGTATTTTTCTTTGTTTTTAAACAATTATGATTTAAATAAATTTAAACCATTAAGAAATTAAGAAAATTAAGTTTGGAATATCTTAATGAAACTTAATTTCTTAATGGCTTAGGAAATTAAAAAAGTCCTCCTTGAATATTCACTCGCACTTTCCCTAAATGTTTGTATGCCTTTTCAGTCACTTCTCTACCTCTTGGTGTACGCATTATGAATCCTTCTTGAATTAAAAAAGGTTCATAAACTTCTTCGATAGTTTCGCTACTTTCGGAAACAGCTGTCGCTAAAGTGGATAATCCCACTGGACCTCCTTTGAATTTATCGATAATGGTGTTTAAAATTTTATTGTCCATTTCGTCCAAACCGTGGGCATCGACATTCAAAGCTTTCAACGCATATCTAGCAATTTCAATGTCGATTGTACCATTTCCTTTAATTTGTGCAAAGTCACGAACCCGACGTAATAGCGCATTGGCAATACGAGGCGTTCCCCTACTTCTTCCTGCAATTTCTATCGCTGCTTCCATGGAAATGGGCATTTTAAGAATCGAAGCACTTCGTTCTACAATTGTAGTTAAAAGTTCGGTGGTGTAATATTGTAATCTTGATGAAATTCCGAAACGAGCTCGCATTGGAGCAGTTAATAAACCAGAACGTGTAGTAGCACCAATTAATGTAAAAGGATTCAAATTGATTTGTACCGTTCTAGCATTAGGGCCAGATTCAATCATAATGTCAATCTTAAAATCTTCCATTGCCGAATATAAGTACTCTTCGACTATTGGACTCAAGCGATGAATTTCATCAATAAACAAAACATCTCTTTCTTCGAGATTGGTCAACAGACCAGCTAAATCACCTGGCTTATCTAAAACTGGACCAGAAGTAATTTTAATACCCACTTGCAATTCATTAGCAAGAATGTTTGCCAAAGTAGTTTTTCCCAATCCTGGAGGTCCGTGGAACAGCGTATGATCAAGCGCTTCATTTCTTTGGTTTGCTGCTTGAACAAACACTTTTAGGTTTTCGAGAATTTGATCTTGGCCCGCAAAATCATCAAATGATAGCGGCCTTAATCTTTTTTCAAGATCAAGTTCCTCTGGATTGTAGCCGTTGTTTGTTGGGTCTAAATTTTCATTCATTCTACAAATATAACAAAGTTATGAGCAAATAAAAATGCCTCTCGATTGGAAAGGCATAGAAAATTATAAATGAGTATTGATTTTATTTCACATATTGTTCACGGCTTCCTACAGTATCTATTTGATAATGGAAATCAAGTGACAAAAGACCTGCATCGTCGCCATAAGTATCTGCACTATTTGATGAGTTTCTCCAAATACGACATATCAAAACGCTTGATATTTTTTTACCTGTACCATCTAATCCTGAACCGCCTGTCAAAGATGTAATCCTATGAGTATTTGCTACGAAAGGTCCTGTCGTAACAACTGTACTAGTCGTAAATGTTGGAAAAACTTGTGGTGTCGTTGCATCATAATTTTGCCAACTATAATCTAGATTCCACTCTACATTTCCTGTTCTAGAAGCATTTGGAATCCAATGAATATGCGGATAAATGACAGTTCCTTCTTTCCAACTATGAGGTATTTGCACCACAAATGACATCATCTCGAGACCTTCATTATTCCTAAAATACCATATTTGAGGACCAGTACTACCCCAAACATACTGCAACGATGCTGAATTGGAGCCTTTATCAAGAGACACCCTTAAGTCATCCCATACTTCGGCATTACCTTCAAAGACTAGCGTTCCGTCACCTTCAATTTTTGTATCATTCCCTCCTGCAATATCCCCTATAGTTGTTACACCAGCACTTGTAACATTTATCCTTGAAGTGGCATTTGTTTTTAAAACCAAATCTTGTGCATCAGTAGTTCCAACAAAATCAGTTCCTGGAGTTGTCCCAGCGTTACCGGTAAGATTCCAATCAGAAGACAAAGAGGAATTATTTGTACTTGCTGCTTTCCATTCTGTACCATTGCTAAAAAGCGTAACCGCTTCACCTGCTTTGGACATAACTAAATTTGTAGCGCCATCAATAGTTCCTGCAATAGTAACATTGGCAGTACTAGTAGCGTTTCGTTTAATTGTATAAACTCGGCCAGTGCATAAAGCAACATTAGGCAATGTTACCGTAATTGCAGTTGACCCATTATTACAAATAACTATTCCATAAGTATCGTCTAATGTTGTAGTAGCAGTTATAGTATTTACTTTCTGACCAACAGAACCATTTACTTCAAAAGTAGACAAAGGTGTTGTTGTCCCAATTCCAACTTGAGCAGTAGCAATAAAAACAAAAAGGAAAAAGAAACTAAACCAAGAAATTTTAGAATAAATTTTAGAAACTGATTTCATAATAGGTTCATTTAGGGGGTTAATCATAAGCATAAAATAAATTACTTAGCTAAATTACGAAATTATAAAAGACAATTCTATGACATATATCATATTTAGAATAGGTCTCATTCAAGATTATATCAAAAAAAAAGCCTTCCGAAAGGAAAGGCTTTTAGCTATTTTTGTAATATTATTAATGATGAAGGACTTCTTCTCCTTCTTTCATAGGAACATTTTGAGGTACAAAATCTTCATCGTGCGCTGGATTACTGTAATCATAAGGCCAACGGTGAACTTCAGGAATCTCTCCCGGCCAGTTTCCGTGCATATGCTCAACAGGAGTGGTCCATTCTAATGTGTTGGATCTCCAAGGATTTTGAACTGCTTTCTTACCATAAAAAATACTAGTGAAGAAATTGTACAAAAATACCAATTGAAAAGCACCGCCAATTAAAGCGAATGTAGTTATTAGTACATTTACATTTTGTAAATCATCAAATAATGGAAAGTTAGTATTTGTGTAATATCGTCTTGGCAAACCTGCTAATCCAATAAAATGCATTGGAAAAAACACACCATAAGCACAAACTGCAGTTACCCAAAAGTGAATGTATCCAAGATTTTTGTTTAACATTCTTCCGAACATTTTTGGAAACCAGTGATAAATACCTGCAAACATTCCGTAAAGAGCAGAAATACCCATTACCAAGTGGAAGTGAGCAACAACGAAATAAGTATCGTGTACATTAATATCTAAAGTACTGTCTCCAAGAATGATTCCTGTCAAACCTCCAGTAATAAATGTAGAAACTAAACCAATAGAGAACAACATCGCTGGATTCATTTGTAAATTACCTTTCCAAAGAGTTGTAATATAATTAAAAGCTTTTACTGCCGATGGAATCGCAATCAATAAAGTAGTGAACGTAAATACAGAACCGAGAAACGGATTCATTCCAGATACAAACATATGGTGACCCCAAACTATTGTAGATAAAAAAGCAATTGCCAAAATTGACATAATCATTGCTCTATAACCAAAAATAGGTTTACGAGAATTTGTTGCAATAATTTCAGATGTAATTCCTAAAGCTGGTAATAATACTATATATACTTCAGGATGTCCCAAGAACCAAAATAAGTGTTCGAACAATACTGGAGAACCACCTTGATAATGCAATACTTCACCTGCAATATAAATATCTGAAAGGAAGAATGAAGTACCAAAACTTCTATCAAAAATCAACAATAAAGCAGCTGATAATAAAACAGGGAAAGAAACAACTCCAATAATTGCTGTTACAAAGAAAGCCCAAATTGTTAGTGGCAATCTTGTCATAGACATCCCTTTTGTTCTAAGATTAATTACAGTTACAATATAATTTAATGAACCCATTAATGAAGCTGCAATAAACAATGCCATAGAAACCAACCAAAGTGTCATCCCTGCTCCAGAACCTGGAATAGCTTGTGGTAATGCACTTAAAGGCGGATAAATTGTCCATCCTGCTGAAGCTGGTCCCGCTTCAACAAATAACGAACTAAGCATAATTACGCTAGACAAAAAGAATAACCAATAGGATATCATATTCAAAAATCCAG
>NZ_JAQTPQ010000127.1 GCF_028712645.1 Flavobacterium sp.
TATCTATAGTTTTAGCAATGAGTTTAACTTTTTATGGAATTTATATTTAATATAGAACAGGAGAAAAACCTTTAGAAAACTGCGCAAACAAAAAATAGCTTATAAGAAAGATTAAAATTTATCTTCCTCATCAGAAAAATTATCTGTTGATGGGTTTATTTTTTGATGCAATTGATTTAATAATACTTGATAATGGCTAATTTCCATCAAGTCTTCGTCGTCTTCCGAAAAATCAAGTATTTCGTCAAGCATTTCGCTTACTTCAACCAGTTTATTATTGGCTTCCTTGTTTTGTTTACCGACAATCAAGTCAATTATTTCTTGTACTTCTTTTTTTAAAGTACTAAACTTATCCTTTTCCATATCTTGATTGTTTAAGAATCTCCTGAAGTATTACTTTCGTTGAATTTCTTCACAATGAGTTTCAATTTTTCCTTGCGCAACACTTTGGCTGCTTTTACTTTATCTTGTTCTTTGTGCAACTTATCGTTGTGTTTTTTGATGTTTCTTTCGTTGTTTCTTCCCATTATAGTTCTCTTTTTATTTCTTCTAATGTTTTATTGGTAAAAATTAATTGATTAATTATTTCTTTTCGCAAAAAATCTAAATCTTCATAGTCAAAATACTTTGCCCAAGAAGTCAAATTGAATAAATTACGAATTTGTTTAATCTTTTTTGTAGTTTCAAAACTCGTTCTTAAAATTGCTTTGTTGTCATAATTCGGATTATTTTTATGCTGATAGTTGACAGTTTTATTGATATAATTAGCTTCTAAATAATATAATTCTTCTTCAGCATTATCAGGATAAAATTCGTTCCAAGCTGCAAAACCTAATTTTGTTTTAGATGTTGATTCAGGTTCCATAGGTTCTAATCGCCATTTGCTGTTAGCCAATCTTCCCCAGTGGTTGGATAAACGATACATTCCTTTCTCTGTATAAAAATATTTACTCCCAGACTTACTATCATATTGAACAGGCATTCCTTCAATCTGGTCAGCAAACACTTCTTGAAAAACACAAAACGTATTTTTGAAAGATTTGGGACTTGGGCGAAATGCTGATTTCATAGCACAAAGATAATCAGAATGTCAAGAACTTCTCAAGACAAACAATAATTGATTAACTTTGCTGCATAGAATATCATTAAAACAATTTGATTATGACCAAGTCTTCACAAGAAAAAATGCTGCAAAAAGGAATTTATACTGGAATAGTAGAACAAGACGAAAACAATAACTTTTTTTGCGGCGAATATCTATTAGATTATAAAATGGCTAAGTCCAATCATACCCTTGGAGATTGGATTACTATAAAATCAATCATCGAAAATCCGAGTGACATCAGTTACAACAAATACCCCAAAAAGTCTAAAAATTTTGATAAAGCCAACAATAAGCCGCAACAATAGTTCCATTTTTAGCTTATTTTGCCCATCTAAAAATCAAAAAAATAGTCAGTTTTTTGATTTTTTTTTTGTCATAAACTAAAAACATAAAAAAAAGTGTACCTTTGCAAAAAATTGTCAATTTTGAAACTAAATTACATTAGTTACATATTAAAAGACAAGTAGTTACCTTATTTATGAAAAAAATAGTTGAATACCGAAAGTTACTAAATGTAGACAAAACTGCTGAACTAAAAGATTTGAAAACCATTTATCGCAATGCGATGAAAGAAGCTCATCCTGACAAATTTCAAGGAAATGAAGAAGGTTTAAAAGAAGCAGAGGAAAACAGTAAAAAAATTATTGAAGCTTATCACTTTTTGGTAAGTATCAATCCTGAAACAATTAAGCAAAACTTACCAGAATACACTGAAACTATCTCAATTTCAACGATTTCTGATTATAAATTTGTTGAAGGAAGATTAATTATCAATTTTTCTAACGGAAGTGTTTACGAATATATCAGTGTACCAAAAGCAACTTATGTAAAAATGGTAAATGCTGATTCTCCTGGAAGATTTGCAAAAAGACATATTTTAAACTCTTTTACTTGGAGAAAAACGATTAACCAAGATTAATTTTATTATACCAAATACTCACAAGCATTCCGAGACCCGGAATGCTTTTTTTGTTTCTTTTATAGCAGTAATATTACAAATTCTATGAAATTTTTATAAATATTTGATTCTAGTTAATTTATTTTAAGTATTTTAGCCGTCCCTTAATTTTAAAATTAATCTAAGTATGAATGAATTATACCAACAATATAAAAAACAACATAAAAACGCTAAAGAAATTCTAGATATTCTTGAAAAAAATAGAGCAGAAATAGATTTTAAACTTAAATCTGATCCTTCAAATGCTAATTTGCATAAAGATTTAAGAAATGTTAATATGGACATCCGGATTACAATGAATGAAATAGAACATACTGAATTTCGCATTCTGGAATATGAATCTAATACAATTTCTCAATAAAAACAATAAAAAAACACTCTAATTCAAGCTATTGACATAGCTTGATTTTTTTTTAAACTCTTAGCAATACGTTTTACTTACTCCGCAATAATGACTACTTAATATATATTTCCATATAACAAATAAAACATTAAAACTATAACAAAAATTTAGGGATTAAAATTCTTAATATTTTATAATTTTAAATACTTTTGCTCAATTAAATCAACTAACTAATAATTAAAATCAATTAACTAATTTATAATGAAAAAAATATTTTTATTACTGTCTGTTTCCCTTTTTCTTGTTTCTTGTCTAGGAAAAGATGAATACATTATTTCAGGTACCGCTAAAGGAATTGAAAATGGAAAAACAATAATTCTAGAAACACAAGACCCAACAGGAATGGGCTTGAAATCAATTGATACAGTAAAAGTAGAAAATGGTAAATTTGAAATAAAAGGAAAAGTAACTGAACCTTCTTTTCATATGCTACAAGTAGAATCAATAAATGGAAAAATTCCCTTTATCTTAGAAAATGGAAAAATTACCATTGAAATTAATAAAGACAGTCTAAACAAATCCAAAATTTCAGGAACGTATAACAATGATGAATTCGTTAAATTTAACGAAGAACTTATTCAAATTCAGAAGAGCTTAATTGATTTTCAAAAGAAAAATACGCCAATGATGAATGAGGCACAACAAAAAGTACCTAAAGACACTGTCGTAATCAACAAATTGATGCAAGAATTTTCTAAAATTCAACAAAATGTAACAGAAGTATCTAAGAAAAAATATTTAAGCTATTCTGAAACACATCCAAAATCATACATTACTGTACTAATTATTCAAGGTATGATGAACGACCCTTCAGTAGATCTTAAGAAAGTTGAAAAATTGTTCGCAGGTTTAGATGAGTCATTAAAAACTACTGTACCTGGAAAAACAATAAAAACAAAACTTGATCAAGCCAAAATGTCTTCAGTAAATGCCACACCACCAGTTGATGCAACGCATCCTACTGCTGGTGACGCTAAATGAAGGTCAGATTTTTCAGCTCCCAATCCTGATGGAAAAATAATTTCTTTGAAGGAAAGTTTAGGAAAGATAACAATTGTAGATTTTTGGGCCTCTTGGTGCGCTCCTTGTAGAGCCGAAATGCCAAATTTAGTAGCAATTTACAAAGATTTCCATTCAAAGGGTTTAAATATCGTTGGAGTTTCTTTAGATAAAGATGCCACAAAATGGAAAGAAGCTATTGCAAAAAACAAATTGAATTGGGTTCAAGTATCCAATTTAAAGCAATGGGAAGAACCTATTGCGGCTCAATATGAAGTTCAGGAAATCCCTTCTACTTTTATACTAGATGCCTCTGGTAATATAGTTGCAAGAGGTTTGACAGGAGAAGCGCTTAGATCAAAAATCAATGAACTTTTATCAAAATAATATACTTATCATTACAAATAAAAAAATCTCCCTAGTGGAGATTTTTTTATATATTATTCAATACCAATACATTGAAAATAATACCAAAATTAAGTGCAAATATAATTTGGAAACCTAAAAACTGTTTTTATATTTGCAACCGCTAAGAGCAATTATCGCAAGCGATAATACGGTTTTGGGGAGATACTCAAGCGGCCAACGAGGGCAGACTGTAAATCTGCTGTGTGAACTTCGCAGGTTCGAATCCTGCTCTCCCCACGATTAAAAAAACAATAATTCTAAAACCCAGTAAATCTTATGATGTACTGGGTTTTTGCTTTTCTGATACCTTCAAAATATTCATTCTATCTTCTCCACAACTTTTTGGATTGATTCTTTTTTTGTGAAAGATTACACAGATTTTTTTTATTGGATATTCATTAGAGTTGGCTCCCTATACAATTCTGAGCTGTCTAAAGAAAAAAACTGTATCTCCGAAAAAAAAGTGTGTTTATTGACTTGTTTAGTGTATCCTCGTATGCGACTATGAGGTCAGGAGATATAGAAACTTTATTTATTTATCAAAAACATCATAAGCAAACCGAATCAAGGTTCCAATAACGACAACCAAAAAGAAAATTCGGATAAATTTATTTCCTTTATTGATGGCTAATTTTGCACCAAGCCAACCACCAAAAGCATTGCAACAAGCCATAGGAATTGCTATTGCCCAAATAATTTTTCCTTTCAACATAAACAAACATATCGAACCAAAATTGGTCGCCAGATTAACCATTTTTGCATTGGCAGAAGCGTGCAAAAAATCAAATCCCATCAAAGCGATGAATGCTAAAACCAGAAAACTTCCTGTGCCAGGTCCAATAAATCCATCATAAAAACCAACCACAAAACTAATCAAGACAGCATAAAGTACTTGGGTTCTGACTGAATGTGATTTCTCAATATGTTGTCCGAAATTTTTCTGAGCATAGGTATAAATCACCAAAAACGAAAGTACAACAAGCAATAAGGGTTTCATAAAATCATTGCTCACATAAGTCAACAAAGTCGAACCCAAAAATGCTGATGGAAATGCTAAAACCATCATTATTATTAATAGTTTCCAGTTCATTTCAACCTTTTTTAAATATTGAAAAGCAGCAAAAGAAGTTCCGCTAAAAGCAGGTATTTTCAACGTTCCAATTACTGTTGAAACAGGAAGATTGGGCAGCATAATCAATCCAACAGGGGTTTGAATCAATCCACCACCTCCCACGATGGCATCAATAAATCCAGCAGCAAATGCTGCTAAACAAAGTACAATTATAATATAAGCTTCCATTTGTTCAAAAATTTTACCAAATGTAATCTATAAGTTTATTGGTTTATTCGTTAATTTGTCTTTGGTTAATAAATTTTTAAAATCACAATGGATACAACACGAATAATAGAATTAGTAAGTTATACTTTGCCAACATTGATAATGGCTTTTGTTGCCTATAATTTCTTTGAATTATACACGAAAAACGAAAATGAAAAAAGGAAATATTTGTTGCAAAAAGACACAAAACCTGACGCTTTATCCCTGCGTTTACAAGCTTATGAGCGGATGACATTGTTTTTAGAGCGCATTAATCCATCTCAATTATTAGTTAGAATTACACCCATTTCAGAAAATAAAATAGATTATCAAAACTTTGTCATTGCACAAATTGAGCAGGAATTCGAACATAATTTAACGCAACAAATCTATATTTCCGATGAATGTTGGTCAATAATTATGACTGCCAAGAACGCTACAATTCAAACAATATTATTGGCTACACAAAATGAAAAAATTAGCGATGCCAATCAATTGAGAGAAAATATGCTAAAAGATTTGTTTGATAAACCATCGCCAAGTAACGCTGCGTTGTTATTTATCAAGAACGAGGTAAGCCAATTATGGTAGATTACTCTTTCAACAATCGGTTCAATTGAAACTGTTCTTTCTCGCCTAAATTAGGCAAAATTCTTTCGAAAGAAACTCTAATTTCTTGATTTTTAAGCAATATTCGAATACTTTCTCTTCCAAATTTTGAAAATTGCCATATGTGATGGGTTGTTGAGTTGACCAAATTTTTTAAAACTGCATCATTTATCAAATGGAAATCAATCAGTTTTTCCAATGCATTTTGTCTTGTTGTTGCTTCAAAATTGGGTGAAGAATAATTAATCAATTCATTGATTAAAATAGCTTTATTTACAGAATAATTTGTGGTTGACAATGCTAATGACAACCATAAAGTTCTCAAATTATAATCATTAAAACCTATCCAATTCTTTGATTTGTCCAAATATTCAAAGCGATGTTCAGGAAAACTATTCCATAAATTATACAAAGCAATTTCTTGTGTTTGATACGATTTATCATCCAACAAGCTTTCATATTGCTTTCTAAAATCTTCAGGAATTTTGTTAAAAATACTAGCAACAGCTTGTCGAACCTGAGTGTTATTAGTCTCCAATGCAAGAGTTAATAAATCCTTTTTATCTTCAAATTTTTCAGTTTTCAATTGGTAAACGATGGCTTCTTTTACAGAAAAATACGCATCTGATTGGAGGATTTTCATAAATAATTCCTTCTTTTCTAATAAGGTTTTATTTCGTAATTCATTGATTTCTAAAAGCGCTTGAATTGATTTATTTTTAGAAAGTAAATCATTGGCAATTTGACTGTTAAAAGCAGCAGTTTCAAGCCATATTTTACTAAAATTAACTACATCATAATTCGAAACTTTCTTGATTTCGGCAAGGAATTCTTGAGTATTTACGTTTTCAAATGAATATTTTTTGAAATAATTTTGAACAGCTTTTTTAAAGGCCTCCGCTCCGATTCCATCTCGCAGAACGTGCAATGCCCAAGCACCTTTTTGGTAAAAACTCAACGAACTCGCTTTTTCATTCATTACTGGAATTGTATCTGTCTTTGAAGCTTGTTTTAATTCTTGCGCATATTCGTATAACTTCGAATAAAAATAATCATTACCATAAATAGCTTTCTCCGATAACAAAGCATAATAGGTAGCAAATCCTTCTTGTAGCCAATGATGTCTTCCACCTTGAGCCGTAACCAAATCACCAAACCATTGATGCGCCAATTCGTGAGCATTGACATTCGTGTAATTTCGATCTTCAAAACCTGTAGAATCTACAACATAATGAGTTGAAAAAAGCGTCGCCGAAGTATTTTCCATTCCACCGTAAAGAAAATCCCGAGCAGGAATTTGTTTGTATATTTTCCAAGGATACTTCACTCCTATTTCCTTTTCCAAAAAATCAAAAATTTGTTTAGAATACCGATAAGTAGGTTCAAAATCAGCCAAAGTATTGGGTTCATAATACATTTCCAAAGGGATTCCAGATTTTGAAAACTCAATTTTCTTGTCGAATTTACCAATGGCAAGCATCAATAAATAAGAACTCATTGGTTTTTGCATTCGATATTCCCAGTAAATATTATTATTATTTTTGTATTTATTTTGTAAAATTCCGTTCGAAATAACTTGATAATTGGCATCGAAAGTTACACCTAAATTGAAGACAACTTTTTCGTTTACATCGTCAAAACTTGGAAACCAATTACTGGTATATTTTCCCTGACCTTGTGTCCAAATTTGTAAATTATTTGTTGCTTTGGAACCTATAAAATACATCGTTTGTTTTGGACTTGCTGTATATTCAAAACTCAGACAATTTTTCCCTTTTTGGAACTGAAAAATCAACTGCAATTGCTTGCCAGTATTGATATAATTAATATCCTTGTCATTAATTTTCAAATTCGAAAAAGTCATATTCTGGGCGTCAATTTTGATAGTATCGATGGGTTTTAATACTACAAAATGGTAATTTATCGCTCCAGAAACCAATCTCTCCTTGGGATCAATAGTAATTTGCCCCAAAACCGATTTGAAATCAACGGATTTGGTTTGTTGGGCAAATGTAATAGTGCAAATTAAGAGTAAAAGGTATTTCATACTTTATCTTTCTTCATACATTTTTAACAATTGTGTCACGGTATTCCAATTTCGGATAGTTGCCGTTACATTCAATTTCTTTTCAACGTATTTCTGGTCAAATCTTGTTTTTCCTGCGCCAACGGCATATTTAATGTAAATTCTATTGGCGTCAATACTAGCCTCGTCAGGTTTAAATTGGCTAATTCTCAAGTCATTGATGCTATCGCTTTGCAATACTTTAGAAACAAAAGCCACGTATAATTTTTTGATGTCAAAGTCTTTCTCTTTCAAAAAAGGATTGTTCTTGAAACAGGCTTCTAAATCCGCTTTACCAATAACTACGATGGGAACTTCGTGACCAAAAGCCTTGAAAATTTCCTGTTTTATTTTGAAACCAACGGCAGCAGGATTCTCTTCCTCGGTATCCACAAAAACATTTCCCGATTGTATATAGGTTTGCACGTTTTGGAAACCAATAGCTTCTAAAGTCGTTTTCAAAGCCTCCATTTTTATCATATTGTGACCGGAAACATTGATGCCGCGAAGGAGTGCGAGATGAGTTGTCATTTCTTTAGATTTAATAAGGAATTACCTTAAATGATTTCATTTATCTATATGAGGCTTTAGACTTTTTTATGTTAACGTTTCCAATATTTAAAGTTTCTAAATATACAGATATTGCTGAAGGCATAGTTAAGTTTTTTGGACCAATTATTACTTCTTTAATTGGAAAAACTTTTCCATTGTTTGAAAAATCTAAATCAATATATGTTTTTGGAGCATTACCTGACATTAAAAACTTGATTTCTTGACCTTTTGACTCTTCTCCAAAAGCAGTTCCTCCATAATCTACAAACTTCAATGATTTGTTACTTTTCTCAAAATTTATTAGATGAACAATACGAACTTCTTTTTCTTCAGAAAAAGCTGGATTCTTGTACGATGCTAAATCAAAAGCTAACATTGTGCAAATTTCCATAAAATCTTGACCAAATTTTTCTACTTTAGATTGAGACTGTTCAACATCATAGATTGCTTTTACAATTTTCTTAACCTCCAGAATCTGTTTTTTTTCAATATATTCAACTTTTAAACTTCTTATTGATAATTTGAGTAAATCTTGAGCACTAAATCCAATTACGCAACCATTTCCATCATCAGCATAAGCTCTCCATTGACTTAAAACATCTCCATCAAGTGAAAAGCTTGAAGCAAGTAATAATCCTTTCATTCCTGAAAAGTGTATCACTTCATCTATTGCATCTAAAAATTCTTCTCCCAATTCAGAAAGAAGCTCAGTTGCAGCTTTTTCCCAAATTGAATAACCCCAATGCATTTCTAGATAATCATTCATAGTAAATAAATCGCATAGGCGAATTGTTTTGTTCGTACAAATCGCGTGAAACGCATTTGAATCACAATAGTGATAAAGTAATTCATTACGTTTTGGTTTAAATACTCTAGGAATTATCATATTGCATATTTTTTAGAAAATGTTTAACAATCACTTAATATCATTAATTAAATAACATTCAATTCACCAAATATATCAATTTCCTACTCTATTTTCAAACAATCTCATTTCCTATTTTCCAAACAAAAAACTATCTTCGCTTCATCAAATTAAATATCCAATTTTATCCGCGCCTTTACGAAGTAAATCCGCGTCATCCGTGTCCAAAAAAATAGTATGCAGCAAAACCTCCTGGAAACTCCCATCGAATACCTCAAAGGCGTCGGTCCCAACCGTGGTGCTTTGCTTCGCAAGGAATTGGGAATTCACAAGTATGGTCATTTGCTCAATTTTTTTCCCAATCGCTACATCGACAGGACACGTTATTACAAGATTAACGAATTACAAAATAATATTGCCGAAGTCCAAATCATCGGCAAAATAATCAATGTCAAAACCGTTGAATTTGGCAAAAACCAGAAACGATTGGTCGCCACATTCGTTGACGATACGGGACAAATGGAACTCGTTTGGTTTCAAGGTCACAAATGGATTCGGGAAAGTTTAAAACTCAATGAAATGTGCGTGATTTTCGGAAAATGTGCTTCTTTTGGGAATACATTCAATATGGCGCATCCCGAAATCGAGTTGATGACGGAACACCAACAAAGCCTGCGCTCGGCGATGCAACCCGTTTATCCATCGACGGAAACCTTGGCAAATCGGGGCATTTCGAATCGCGTGATCAACAAAATGATGCAGCAGTTGTTCTTGGAAACGCAAGCCAAATTCTCCGAGACTTTGCCCGACTATTTGACTGCCGAATTAAAACTAATTCCGAAAAACGCTGCTTTATTCAACATCCATTTTCCAAAAAGTGCCGATGCTTTGGCGAAAGCCCAATTCCGATTAAAATTTGAAGAATTGTTTTTTATCCAATTGCAACTCATAACTAAAAACCTGATTAGAAAGCATAAAATTAAAGGACATCCATTTGTAAAAGTGGGTGAATATTTTAATGTGTTCTATCAAAATCACTTGCCTTTTGAGCTTACAAATGCTCAAAAAAGAGTAATCAAGGAAATTCGTACCGATATGGGCAGTAATGCTCAAATGAATCGATTGTTGCAAGGAGATGTGGGTTCGGGGAAAACTATTGTGGCTTTTATG
>NZ_JAQTPQ010000373.1 GCF_028712645.1 Flavobacterium sp.
CAGCTTTTGGCTCCTTTTGCTGCAGCATCCATACTTTGAATATCTGCATCGTACATTTTTAGTTGAGGATTGTTTGTCTTGATTGTACTCAATACACTATCCAAAGAAAGTGTTTGGGCAGCCAAATTTGTGGCGCTTAAAATCAAACAACTTAGGACTATATAAAATTTATTCTTTAACATCTATAAGATCTATTTTACCTTTTGTTCTTAATTCTCGAAGTTTTACCATCTCAAAAACAATTGGTGTTACTAATAATACATAAATCGTGGAAGTAATTGTACCTCCAATTAGTGGGACAGTAATGGGAAGCATCACATCGGCTCCCGTTCCTGTTGCCCAAAGAATCGGGATTAATCCAAATAACGAAACGGAAACGGTCATCAGTTTTGGTCGTAACCTTTTGGCAGAACCATCAATAATATATTGTTTCAATACTTCTTCTGTTATTGTTTCGCTACTATTCCCGTGCTTTTCTACCATCTTATTCATTGCTTCATTCAAATAGATAGTCATTAGCATCGCTGTTTCGATTGCCATTCCAAACAGTGCAATAAATCCAACGGCAACAGCAACGGATAAATTAATACCATAAAAATAAACCATAAATATTCCTCCAATTAGAGCAAAGGGTACTGTAATCATCGTGATTAAAGCCTCTTTCATTGAATGATACGTAAAATATAAAACAAGAAATATAATGATGATGACAATTGGCAATATTAAACTTAATGTTTTGTTGGCCCGGATTTGATTTTCCCATTGTCCGCTCCATTCCACATAATATCCTTTTGGCATTTTAGTCATCATTGCATTAAGTTTGTTCTGCGCCTCTTTTACAGTGCTTCCTAAATCACGTTCCCGAACGTTGAACAACACAGTGCCACGAAGCATTGCATTTTCACTGTTTATCATCGGGGGACCATCACTTATTCTTACATCGGCTACAGTTTCTAATGGTATTGGACCAAATTGCATCGTTTGAACTTGCAATTTTTTTAAGGCCTCAAGGCTATTTCTGTATTCTTGTGCATATCGTGCATTTACGGAAAAACGTTGTCTTCCTTCGATAGTCGTAGTGAGTTTCATCCCTCCAATAGAAGCTTCAACTACATTATTTATATCATCTATGTTTAGTCCGTATCTGCCAATAACATCTCTTTTTGCTTCAATATCAATATATTTTCCGCCTGTTATTGGTTCAGCATACAAATCTTTAACTCCCGAAGTTCCTTCCAATGTTTTTTTAATTTTTTGAGCCAAAACATTAATTGTATCTAAACTTGCTCCGTAAATTTTTATTCCTACATCTGTTCTGATACCAGTTGAAAGCATATTGATACGATTAATAATTGGCTGTGTAAAGCCATTCGTTACCCCGGGTATTTGCAATTTATTGTTGATTTCATTAACAATATCAGCTTTCTTTTTGCCTTCTCTCCATTCTTGTTGTGGTTTAAGCAAAATAATTGTTTCTACCATACTTATTGGACTGTTATCCGTTGCCGTATTGGCTCTTCCTGCTTTTCCCAACACGTGAGCCACTTCAGGAATTGATTTTATCAATTTGTCCTGAACCTGCAAAATTCGTTTCACTTCGGAATTTGACACATCAGGTAAAGTTACTGGCATAAAAAGAATGGAACCTTCATCGAGAGGAGGCATAAATTCTGAACCTAAACGAGTAAACATTAATACCCCAATTAACAGCGCTACAATATTAATTGCTAAAACTGTTTTTCTCCATTTTAAACAAAGAGTTAAAATGGGAGTATAAATACTTTCCAATTTTCTATTTATTGGATTTTTGTTTTCTGTACGAAGTTTGCCTTTTAGTAAAAAGCTAATCAATACGGGAGTTAGCGTAATGGCAAAAAATGCATCCACAATTAGTATAAACGATTTTGTCCAAGCCAATGGACTAAATAATTTGCCTTCCATTCCTGTGAGAAGAAATACGGGTAAAAATGAAGCAATTACAATTATGGTTGAATAAAAAACGCCTGGTCCCACTAATTTAGAAGAGCTTTCTATAAGCTTCAACTTATCTTCAGGAGTTAACGGATCGTTTTCTTTTTTGAATATTTTTTTTAGTTTATCTTTCATTTTAAGTAGCTTGTTGGTTATTATCCATTTCTTCCTGTTTCTCCGAAATTGTCCTGTAAGCATTCTCCACCATTACAATTCCATCATCAACCAAAACGCCAATTGCCAAAGCAATTCCTGTCAGTGACATAATATTGGAAGATATACCAAAAGCTTGCAGAAATATAAATGCAACTGCAACGGATATAGGTATTTGTATCAAAATAATTAAGGCACTTCGCCAATGAAAAAGAAAAAGTAACACAATGATAGAAACGGCAATCATTTCTTCGATTAACGTTCCTTTAACTGATTCGATTGCTTTTTCAATCAATTCGCTTCTGTCATAAGAGGTTTTGAAAGTAACTCCTTCAGGTAATCCTTTCTCCACTTCTTTCATTTTTTCTTTTACTGCTTTAATTACTTTGTCAGCATTTTCTCCATAACGCATTACCACAATTCCGCCAACAACTTCGCCAGTGCCATTTTCGTCAAAAATACCTAGTCTCAAATCGCCACCCATTTGTATTGAACCAATATCTTTTACTTTTACCGGAACGGAATTATAGTTTTTAATAGCAATGTCTTCT
>NZ_JAQTPQ010000128.1 GCF_028712645.1 Flavobacterium sp.
ATCTACGCCTTCCACAGTAATGTCACCATTACAATTATCGGTCGCAGTTAATGAAGTCATCGCAGGCACTTCCGAAGCACAAGCTACATTTAGAGTAGCAGGATTTTCAGGAGCTAGAGGAGCTACATCATCAATCACGTTTATCGTTTGAGTTGTAGAAGAAGTATTGCCACAAGCATCAGTGAAAGTCCAAGTTCTAGTTACAGAATAAGAGCCAGCACAATTTCCTGGAGTTGTAACATCATTAAAAGTTACTATGGGGCTAGGGTCAATATTGTCTGTAGCACTAGCTTGAGTGAACAAAGGTGTTGCAGGACAATCAATAGTTGTAACATCAGGTAATTGACTTATTGTTGGAGGAGTATTATCTCCATCAATTATAGTTGCATCTACAGTAGTAGAACAACCATTATTATCAGTAATAGTGAAAGTCTGCAATCCAGCACTCAATCCAGTTTGAGCAGGAGTGATAAGATAAGGAGCAGTTCCACCGGCAGGAGTAATAACAGCCGAACCAGAAGCATCACCGAAACAAGACACATTAGTTTGTGAAGTCACAGTTGCAGACAAAGCAGCCGCAGGTTGAGTTATAGTTGTAGATAACTGTACAGACATACAACTTTTACTATCCGATACAGTTACTACATATACTCCAGATTCAATATTTGTTAAGTCTTCAGTTAATGCACCGTATGGATTTCCATCTTTTGTCCAAACATAAGTATAAGGAGCAACACCACCAGTTGTATTAATGTCAATACTACCTGTTGAAGCACCGTAACATAAAACATCCGTTTTATTTTGTAAGCTAACGGAAGGGTTTCCATTTACAGTAACTACAATTGCTTTTTTAGGTCCAATACAACTTCCTGATGCTGCTTCAGCTACATAATAGGTTGTTTGTCCAATAGTAGTAGTTGAAGGAGTTATGGATAATTGTGCAGTTCCATTAAGCGAGGTAAAATAGTATAAAGTATAGCTTGGATTAGTAGCTGTAGCAGTTAGTGGTAATGCTGTAGATCCTTGACAATATTCTATAGATGGAGTCGTGTCAGGCATCGTTATAACATTTGTTACTTTAATTTTGAATGGGAAATAACAACCATCATCTGCACCAGGTGGAATTGCATAATAATTTATAGAACTCTCAGTTACAGGAAACGGATTAGAAATCGTATATTGTATAGATGTATTTGTTACAGGATATTCGTCATAAAATAGTGAACCAGGGGGAAAACCATCACTAATATCAGTTATTGGAATAGTTTGATTTGAAGTACAAAAAACAAATTCTCTTGAATTAGGAGTGTCGGCACAGTTATTTGTGACATATGAGGCAGAATTAATACCTATTAAAAGGGGGTTTAAAATTGGATCACCAACACAGCCTCCGTCAGAAGAGTATCCAATAAAGAAAGGTTTGTTACTAAAATTTACACCAGTAATGACTCCAGAACCACTTATCAGCCCTGAAATGGAAGTGTTTTGATTACACAATGAATTTTTTAAAATTGAACAATCTTCAGTTATTTTTATTTTAAATGATAAAGTTGCTAAAACATCATTTGGGTTTGCTGGTAATGGTAATGTTCCTAAATCATAGACAATTGACCCTTTTGGACCTAGAGATGGATCGAAGTAATAATTATTAGGAGAAGGCAACGGTAAAAAATATACATTTTTAACTAAACTAGCATTAACATAATCAGCAGTATAAGGTATTGGAATTACAAATTTTGTATTGTTTACTGCTTCTGTTCCATTATTTTTGATGTCCACTTTAAGATCTATTATATCTCCAGGTTGAGTAGTAATTGAATTACTATTAACAGGAATATTGTTTACAGATACTGGTGAAACTACTGCATCTACGACAGGGATATATGCATCAACAGACATTGCAATGGCAAATATTGAATACGTATCTCCACTTGTTCCATATTGAAAATTAGTTGATGTTTGATTGTTTCCGATTACTGACTTATCACTATTAGGAACATTAAACATACTAATGTCTATACCTGTATTATTAACTAAATTTGGGTTTCTATAACTTCCTCCTGTTTCAATAGATGAATTGAAGAAGTTTGTAGTTGAGTTTCCGGAATGACTTAAATCTAAATAATTACTAGTATTTAACTTTTGAATTTTAAAATAATCACCAGTAAAAGACACATCCCCTTCACTAGCCATAAGACCTAATTTTACTCCTACATCACCTGATTGTACTGTGTTGAAACCTGAAACTGGTAAAGCGATAGCCGAATTATTTGAAGCTTGAACATAGGCATAACCGTCAAATATTGTAACATCCCTATACTTCATTTTGGCATTTTCATATACTACAATCATCCCCCAGCCACCTGAGTATCCAGTTCCTCCAGGATTCCCCTCTAATAAGGCTATATCCGCAGCAAAATATTCTCCAACTTTATTAGCTTTCACATAATCTGTGATTTCAATATAAGCTGAATAAATATTATCATCACTTCCTGATGGGTAATAAATATCGGTTGCATTTGCTGTAAAAGTGGTATAAGTAGATGAAAGAGGACCTTTTAATGAAATTTTTCTTTTGTCAAATGTTTTAGAAATTTGAATTGTTTCTGGTACTATATCTATATAAGAGATATCAACATAAGCACTTGTAGGTGAAGCCGAATCTGAATTTTTACCATTTCTTCGAAGTCTGTTGAGTGTAAGGGTATAATTTGAATCAGAAAATATTACATATGATGTATTGAGGTATGCGTCTTTATCATCAATACTGCTTGTAGATACACTAGTTTCAGCACCACCATTTATTGATTTAAATAGTGTTTCATTACCATTATTATAATTATAAATAAATTTTACATTAGGATTCCCCGAAACTGATGAAGCAAAATTGTAAGTAATTATTTTATTATTATTTGATCCAGAACTGGTAATTGTAAGAGTATAATTGGTGTGCACAATAGTACTAGTACTGTTGTAAATTCTAGCATTCGATAATGTGGCTGGAACTGAAATATTATTTCCAGTAGGAATATTTTTTGTTTCAGTAAAAGTATTACTTGCAGAAGATTTTCCAGTCCAATACAATCCAGCGTAAATAATTTTTGAGCATTCAGGTGATGCGCCATTTTCAGTCGAAAAAGCCAAGGTTGAAGACGATGAGTTCCAAGTATTTGAATCTCCATCAATATCAACATATTGCATATTTTGACCATTATTGTTGGTTGTAGGAGAATAATTTTGAGGGGTAAGGTTCGTGTTACCTAACATTGTAAAGTCTCCTTTTACATTATAAATCTTTTTTGTTGGAGTATATTGAGAAGTCCTTTGGGTAAATGATTTTTTTACTTGTGCTTCAGCGGTATACATATTACCAATAAAAATCGCAATTAGTAGAACTAGATATTGCAGTTTGTAATTTATCGTTTTAAAGTATATATTCTTCATAGTGATTTGTTTTATTTGTCAGTGGTAAACTTATTCTCCTTTTTCAATTTTATAAAAAATAGTATATTGTTCATCATAGTTGATAAACATTTTTGCAATGGTTTGCCCTGTAGTGTCTATATTTGAAACGATATAGATATATTTCAATTTATAAAAATCTGAAAACACAGCTAAATCAATTTTTGAGTTCAAATCAGTTGTGTTGCGGATATTGATAATCACAATTTCAATATTATTTTTCAATAGATTTGCACTAGATATTCCATTCAAAGAATCAATATCAGTATAAAGATTTTTAGGATTTTCTCCAAACGTTTTCACTCCTCCTGAATTGAAATAAACAGAAGATTGTAGTTTAGATACTAAATTTTCAATATTCTGAGAATTAGAAAAACTAGAATTAGAGTTTTGTTCAATTGTTTTCAAAGAAGATATATAAGCATTCACCTCTAAAACTTGTGGAATTATTGTATTAGAACTTTGTGCAGAAACAAATAGGCCAAAAAGCGAAAATATTGAAATAAATATTATTCTTTTTGTATCCATAAAAAGTGGATTTTGAATCGAAATATAATTGATTAAGGTATCAACAATTAGATTTGTTGCATTTTTTTTCATAATATCAATTTAAATTAATTTGAGTTAGTTGGCATTTTATACAGCTAAACTAATAACTATGTCATTAATTAGTGTTTTTTTTCTTTAAACAACCCAAAAACTCGTTGAAACGTCATTTTTTTTCAAAACAATCATTTTTTAGTAGTCTATTTTTATTTACTATTTTAATTTTTTAGCAGTTTTAATTTGGCTAAATAGTGTTTAATAAACTTTTTTTTAATTAAATAAGTCATTTTTTTTAAATCCAAATTTATATATTTATTTTAATATCTTTTTAAAAAAAACATCGATTAAGTGCAAATTTAATAGATAAAATACATTTATTTTATTATTTATAGGTATTATATTACATATTTGTAATATTTTTTTTAAGATTTATTGACAAACATTAAATCAATCTTTCTGAAAAATGGCAGAATTTTGTATTTTTTTGTTGAATATAAATTTAACTAGTTATACTATTTAGATGATTTTTATAACAATTAAGTGGTTTATTATAAAATATTTTGTAATTTGTAATGTTCAAAATGACGAGGAGATTTGACGCTAAATAAATAACAAATATTCCCATATATGAAAAATCTAATACTCATTAGGCACGCAAAATCTAGTTGGGAAGCACCTTTAAAAGATATTGATAGGCCATTAGAACAAAGAGGAATAATTGATGCGCATCTTGTTGCAGTAAATTGCGCCAATTTTCTTCCTTCAACCTATGTAATCTGGACAAGTCCAGCAAAAAGAACTTTAGAAACATCACTAATCTTTGCCCAAAATATTTTATATCCAATTGAAAGCATCATTATTAAAGAAGAACTATATACTTTTGATGAAAATCAACTAGAAAAAGTTATTAAATCATGCAATAATATATTCGAAAGTGTTATTCTTTTTGGACATAATGGTGCAATTACGAATTTTGTTAATAAATTTGGAGACATTTTCATTGATAATGTTCCCACATCTGGTTTTGTGTCAATAGAATTTGATACTGATAGTTGGGAAAAAATTAAAAATGGTAAAATCAAAAAAACAATATTTCCAAAAAAATTAATAAAATCATAGTGCATAAATATAAATATATAGATCGAGAAAAAAGTTGGTTAACCTTTAATGCAAGAGTACTTCAAGAAGCAGCTGATGATTCAGTTCCATTACTAGATAGGTTGCGTTTTTTGGGGATTTTTTCTAATAATTTAGACGAATTTTTCAGAGTGCGATTTGCAGCAATCAGACGATTAAGTTTATCTGGAATATCTGGCGAAAAATTGTTAGGAGGAATTTCTGCTCACCAATTATTAAAAGATATTATCGAAATTGTTATTCAACAACAATCCGAAAGCTTACGAATATTAAGCATTATTGAAAAAAAATTAGAAACTGAGAACATATTCATTGTACACGAAAATGATATTTCTGAAGAGCAGGAAGTTTTTCTAAAAGACTTTTTTATACAAAAGTTGAGTCCTGAATTAGTAACGATTATCTTGAATGACCTTGCTGAATTCCCAATTTTAAAAGATTCAATTGGCTATTTGGCAATTAAATTAGTAATGAAAAAAGATTCGGAAATTCGATATGCAATGATTGAAATTCCAAAGACGATTAATCGTTTCGTAGTATTACCTTCTACAGACAATAAACAGTATGTAATTCTAATCGACGATGTCATTCGTCACAACTTAAGTAGCATTTTTAATATTTTTGATTATGAAAGCGTTTCAGCTCATATGATAAAAATTACTCGCGATGCTCAATTAGATATAGACAGTGATTTGAGTAAAAGTATGCTCGAAAAAATTGCAACAAGTGTCAAGGATAGGCGAATTGGTGAGCCTGTTCGTTTTATTTATGACCAACTAATAGAAAAAGATACCCTCAATTTTTTTCTGGAAAAAATGCATATATTTTCTACGGATAGTATTATTCCTGGAGGTAGATATCACAATAGACGTGATTATATGAATTTTCCAGATCTTGGAAGATTTGATTTATTATATAAAACAAATGTTCCGTTGCCAATAACAGGATTAAGCCTCGAAGGAAGTATCTTGGAAAAAATTAGTAAGAAGGATTATTTGCTAAATGCACCTTACCAATCCTTTTCTTATCTGACTAAGTTTTTGCGAGAGGCAGCATTAGACCCAAAAGTTACTTCGATTAAAATTACTTTATATCGTTTGGCCAAAAATTCACAAATCATAAGTTCGCTTATTAATGCTGCAAAAAACGGAAAAAAAGTAATCGTCCAAATCGAATTGCAAGCTCGTTTTGATGAAGCTTCAAATATTTCGTATGCCGAACAAATGCAAACCGAAGGTATCGAACTTATTTTTGGAATTAAAGGATTAAAAGTTCACAGTAAAGTTTGTGTTATCGAAAGAATAGAAGAGGGGAAAATGAAGCGTTATGGCTTTATTTCGACAGGAAATTTTAACGAAGTAACGGCAAAAGTTTATACTGATGTTACCCTTTTTACAAGTCACCAACAAATTCTTAAGGATATTTCAAAGATTTTCGAATTCTTCGAAATTAATTATCGATTATACCGTTACAAACATCTTATCGTTTCACCACATTATACGCGTTCTCGATTTTATAAACTAATCGATAGAGAAATCACAAATTCCCTTGAAGGAAAAGAAGCTTTCATAAAATTGAAAATGAATAGTTTGTCTGATTTTGATATGATTGACAAATTATATGAGGCTAGTAATGTAGGAGTGAAAATACAACTTGAAGTAAGAGGAATATGCTCATTAATTCCTGGTGTTCCTGGAATGAGCGAAAATATTGAAGCCATAAGTATAGTAGATAATTACTTGGAACATACTAGAATTTATATTTTTTGTAATGCTGGAAATACTGATGTTTACATTTCGTCAGCTGATTTTATGACCAGAAATCTCGACGGAAGAGTCGAAGTAACTTGCCCAATTTATGACAAAGAAATAAAAAATGAACTGATTGATAATTTTAATTTGGGTTGGAAAGGAAACGTAAAAGCTCGCATCCATTCTGAAAAATTGGATAATAAGTATAGGCCGAGAAATCATCAGCCAATTTTCAGAGCACAATTAGAAACCTATAAGTATTATCAGAATAAGGCAGATAAGTTGAGAAATTTATAAAATAGTAATAATAACAATTTGCCAATTGTCTCAAAATAATAGTAGAGGATTACCTAAAATATGATTAGAATAAAAAAATATGCCGCGATCGATATTGGTTCAAATGCTATGCGTTTGTTGATTACTAATATCGTCGAGCAAGATGGAAAAGAAGCTCAATTTAACAAAAACGCCTTAGTCCGAGTTCCAATTCGTTTGGGGCAAGATTCTTTTACTGTTGGAGAAATTTCCCAAGAAAATATTGAAAGAATGATCGATGCTATGAAAGCATTTCGTCTTTTAATGAAAGTACACAAAGTCGAAAAATACCTAGCTTTTGCCACATCAGCAATGCGAGAAGCTAATAATGCTTATGAGGTTGTTGATATAATTAATAGAGAAGCTGATATTAAAATTGAGGTAATTGATGGTAAAAAAGAAGCGATAATTATAGCATCAACAGATTTGCATCACTTATTAAAATCCGACAAAACCTATTTATATATGGATGTTGGTGGTGGAAGTACTGAATTTTCACTTTTTTCTAACGGGAAAATTATTATTTCAAAATCATTCAAAGCAGGAACGGTTCGACTGTTAAACGAAATGGTAAGTGATGTTGTTTGGCAAGAAATGGAAAATTGGATTAAATTAAATACTCAAGGCTATGACGAAGTTACACTCATAGGTTCTGGAGGAAATATCAATAAATTGTTCAAAATGTCTGGTAAAATCCAAAACAAACCTTTGTCATTTATTTATTTGAATTCACAATACACATTGTTAAACTCACTTACTTATGAGCAAAGAATTTCCGAATTAGGTTTGAATCCCGATCGTGCCGATGTAATTATTCCAGCAACACAAATCTATCTCAACGCAATGAAATGGAGTGGAGCTAGAAATATTTATGTGCCAAAAATTGGACTTTCAGATGGAATTGTAAAAGCAATGTATTATGGGAAGATATAGTTTAGTAGATAATAACTCTGAAAGTATTAAATAATTATACCACAGATTCGCAGATTTTTTTAAAAATTAACTAAAAAATCTGCGAATCTGCGGTATTTTTTTTAAAATAAAAGTAAGTAGGAATAAGTACAGAGATTAAATATCCAAATCAAAAGTTTTTTTCAACAACTCTAAATTAGGGTTTATTTCGTTCAATCTATTGTATTTGTCCAAAGCCGTGAAAGCAAATTTATTCTCGACTTTTTCATTTACAACAACTTCAATTACAATATCGTGATTGTGAAGTTTTCCTCTCAAATAGCCAAGTAGTTCAATTTTTTCAGTCTCAAAATCTATCTTGGAACCATCGTTAGGAAGTTCGTGAATAATTGTAGTACCTTTTAATTTTGGGTCGCTTATCAACAAAAGTGATTCCATTATTTTGTGCCCTTTGTCTCCCAAACGTTGTGCATATTTATTCCATTGTAACAACATTTCAGTTTCATTAAAAGCTTGCGTTGGAAGATGTACTTCTTCTTTTACAAGTCCTTTGGTACTTTCCAGTAATTCTTTTTTGGCACGAATACTCGAAATAGAGAAAGCTGAAACTTTAGGTTCCGTTATTGAAGGGTTTGTAGTTTCTGGTTTATAGTTTGCTTCGCTTGTTCGAACATAACTCTCGGGTGTAGTTTCAGTAGGAACAACTACATCAGAATTTTTAATTTCAACTTGAATTTTTTCTTTGCCATTAATATTGACATTTCCTTTTTCAACAATTGAATAATTGGTTCTCCTAAAATAAGTGGGAGGAATTATAAATTGTTCAACTTTTTTTTTTCTCCATCAAAGGTGATGGAGGCTAATTGCATCAAGCAAAGTTCAACAAGCAGTCGCTGGTTTTGGCTCACTTTGTATTTCAAATCGCAGTCATTGGCAATTTCGATTCCTTTCAACAAGAATTCTTGTGATGCTTTTTGACATTGAATGGCGTACAGTTTTTGGGCTTGTTCACCCACTTCCAACAAGGATAAAGTAGAAGGAGTTTTCGAAACCAATAAATCTCGGAAATGCGATGCCAATCCAGAAACAAAATGATGGGCGTCAAATCCTTTGGAAAGAATATCGTTGAATGCCACCAATAATTCCGGGATTTTGTTTTCCAAAATTAAATCGGTTACCGTGATATAGGTTTCATAATCCAGCACATTCAAGTTTTCGGTTACAGCTTGACGTGTCAAATTACTACCACAATAAGAAACTACTCGGTCAAAAATAGACAAAGCATCACGCATCGCACCATCGGCCTTTTGGGCAATAATGTGCAAAGCGTCATCTTCAAAATTTACGCCTTGACTTGTCGCCACTTCAGCAAGATGTTCCTTGGCATCTTTTACGGTAATTCTTTTGAAATCAAATATCTGGCAACGAGAAAGTATCGTCGGAATAATTTTGTGTTTTTCGGTCGTGGCCAAGATGAAAATGGCGTGTTTTGGCGGTTCTTCCAATGTTTTCAAGAAAGCGTTAAAAGCAGCCGAAGACAACATGTGCACCTCGTCAATAATATAAACCTTGTATTGTCCAGTTTGTGGCGGAATCCGAACTTGGTCAATCAAATTCCTGATATCATCCACCGAGTTGTTCGAAGCCGCATCCAATTCGAAAACATTGAAAGCAAAATCCTCATTTGGGTCGTCATAACCAGGTTGATTAATTTTTCGGGCAAGAATTCTCGCGCAAGTCGTTTTTCCAACACCACGAGGACCTGTAAACAATAGGGCAGAAGCAAGGTGATTGCTTTCTATGGCGTGTAACAAAGTGCTGGTAATCGCCTTTTGTCCCACAACATCATTAAATGTTTGCGGACGATATTTACGAGCCGATACTACAAATTGTTCCATAGAATTTTATTGGTTAGCAAATATAGATTTTATAAAATCAAATTAAAAATTAAAAATTAAAAATTAAAAGACAATTTTGATAGTTAGAAAAATCTGCAATCTAAAATCTGCAATCTAAAATCTGCAATCTAAACTCTAAAATCCTTACTTTTGCACCGCAGACCGCCTTATCGCCACGCTTATGGCGTGGAGGAAAGTCCGGACACCACAGAGAAGCATAGCGGGTAACGCCCGTCGGTTCGAGCAATCGGATTAGGACAAGTGCAACAGAAAGCAGGTACAGGTAATGCTGTAGTGAAACCAGGTAAACTCTATGCGGTGAAATTTCAAGTATATCGGCATTTAAGGGTTTCTCGCCCGTTGTCGAAGGGTAGAAAGATGGAGCACGC
>NZ_JAQTPQ010000374.1 GCF_028712645.1 Flavobacterium sp.
ACGCTTTTTTTTGAATTTGTCATAAATAAAAAAGTTTATTGAAACGAATTTCAATAAACTTTTGGAAACATCATATTTTATAATGCTTTACAGCATTTTCACCAACTATTTTTGACTATTAAACCATTTTTTATAATGTATTTGTTATCGGTTTTACATATTCCTCTTGCTCCACAACGCATTCTGTGCGGACCGCAAGAGCATAAAAACAATGTTACAATCGCTATTAGAAGTAATTTTTTCATTTTATTGATTTACAATTTCTTGCATATTTTTCAATTGTTCCAAGTAGTCTCTTTGATTTGACAGTCTAGGAATTTTATGTTGTCCGCCTAATTTATCATTTTCTTTCAACCAATCGTAAAACAAATTGGGTCTGGCAATATTTATTTTCAACGGGTTTAAAGTCATATTATTATAACGCTTGGCTTCATAATCCGAATTCAAGGATTGTATAGTTTCATCGAGAATTTCTTGAAAGTGGGAAATGTTTTCAGGATTTTTCTTGAATTCAATCACCCATTCGTGCGCTCCTTTTTCTTTGTCTTTCATAAAAATGGGAGCAACAGTATAATCGACAACTTCAGTTTTAGTAATTTGGCACGCTCTAGCAATAGCTTGATCGGTATTTTCGACCATCAATTCTTCTCCAAAAACATTGATGTGATGTTTAGTTCTTCCTGTCACTCGAATTCTATATGGATTTAAGGAAGTAAAACGAACCGTATCTCCTACCATATAACGCCACAAACCTGAATTTGTGGTAATAACTATGGCATAGTTTGTAAAAAGTTCTACTTGTGCTAAACGAATTACTTTTTGATTTGGAGTTCCAAAAGTATCCATAGGGATAAATTCATAGAAAATGCCATAATCCAGCATCAGCAATAAATCATTGGAATTATTTAGATCCTGAATAGCAAAAAAACCTTCAGAAGCATTGTAAATTTCGTAATACTTAAAATCTTTATTAGGCAGAATTTTTTGATATTGTTCACGATAAGGTTCAAAACTTACGCCACCGTGGAAATAAACTTCGAGATTAGGCCATAATTCAAGCAAATTTCCTTTGCCGGTTTCTTCGAGTAATCTATTCATTAAAACCAGCATCCACGATGGAACACCAGCAAAACTAGTCACATTTTCATTTTTGACTTCATTTATTATTGCAGGAAGTTTCGTTTCCCAATCGCTCATCAACGAAATTTTGTTGTTTGGAGTGCTACTAAATTCGGCCCAAAGCGGCATATTTTCGATTAAAATAGCCGACAAGTCTCCAAAAAATGAATCATTGTCTTCATAAATTTGTGAACTTCCGCCAAGTCTCAGGCTTTTTCCAAGAAACATTTCGGAATTTTCGTTGTTATTTAAATACAAACACAACAAATCCTTGCTTCCTTTATAATGACAATCCTCTAATGCCTCGTAACTTACAGGAATGAATTTGCTCTTGGCATTGGTTGTTCCGCTTGATTTGGCAAACCATTTTATAGGCGAGTCCCAGAAAACGTTTTGTTCCCCTTTTCGAGTTCGTTCAATCATTGGTTGTAGTTCTTCATAAGTAGAAACAGGAACCCTTTCGGCAAAAGTTGCATAAGAATTGATGGAGACATAATCATATTCCACTCCTACAATAGTATATTCAGATGCTCGAATCAAATTCATTAGCAATTCTTCTTGAACCTCATTGGGATATTTAATAAAAAGCTCAATCTGGTGAATCCTTTGCTTTAGAACCCAAGATGCAAACGAATTGATTATAGGTAGTGGCATTTTTCTGATTTACGATTTACGATATTTGATCTACGATATTTGATTTGAATATCGAGTAACAAAAGCTAACTTTACGACGTTATCAAAAATAGTATTTTTTTTTAACTTTCTCTATTTAAAATCTAATATCGTAAATCTAATATATGCAATACGAAGGTGTTCTTACTAAAATGCAAACTGAATTTGGAAACCCAATTCAATATTATTTGGTTTTTGAAAATAGTTTTCTGAATGTAAATCAGTTGCTCAATAAAGACATTGCAATTTCTTTTCAGGGTTACCAATGTTTGAATTGCGGCAAAAAGAAGAAAATATACCGACAAGGATTTTGTTATGACTGTTTTTATTCGAGCCCAGCCGTTGGCGATTGGATTATGAAACCCGAATTAAGCACGGCTCATCTTGGTATTCAAGATAGGGATTTGGTGTATGAAGAAAAAGTACAATTGCAGCCACATATTGTTTATTTAGCTTTGTCAAGCGAAGTAAAAGTAGGTGTAACCCGAAAAACACAAATGCCAACTCGATGGATTGACCAAGGCGCAACACAAGCCATTTCTATTGTGGAAGTCCCTAATCGTTACCTTGCAGGAATTACTGAAGTTGCTTTGAAAAATCATTATGCTGATAAAACTAATTGGAGAAAAATGCTCCAAAATGATGTTGTACAAGTAGATCTAATTGCCGAAAGATTGAAAGTCGAAAATTTGATTCCTACCGAAGTTCAAGAATATTTCCACTCACAAAAAAATGATTTATACGAAATTCATTTTCCTGTTTTAGAATATCCAAAAAAAATAAACAGCTTGAGTTTAGAAAAAACACCTGTTTTTCAAGGAAAACTCACTGGAATAAAAGGTCAATATTTAATTTTTGAAGACGGAACGGTTTTT
>NZ_JAQTPQ010000129.1 GCF_028712645.1 Flavobacterium sp.
TAAACCTGAAGATATTATTGGAAAACGAGTTACTGTTTTAGTGAATTTGGCTTCAAGAAACCTTCGTGGCGTAGAAAGTCAAGGAATGATTCTGATGACCAATAACGCGGAAGGGAAATTGGTTTTTGTAAATCCTGATGCCGATGGTGTTGGGAATGGAGAGACTATAAATTAAATATAATTTTTTGAGATAAAATTTGTTTTTAAATAAAAGAATAATACTTTTATATCATATTAACATATTAATTTTTTAATGGCTACTTTTTTAAAGTTAGAAAACCCACCAATTAAAGAAATTATTTTCACAATTTCATACAATGAAATAATTGATAATGATGGATTGCAAAGATTTGTAAATGAACCTAAAATCAAAGATGATTTTAAAATCGTTCATAAATCAATAAAAAAAGAAATTCATATTAATAGTTCTAGTGATAGTGCTAAATTGTCTAGTCTTCATGATGGATTCATTATAACTTCTCCTAATAAAAAAATAATTCAAATAAAAAAAGGATCATTTTCATTTCACAAAGTTGATGGCTATTGTTCTTATCAGGAATTGTATGAAAATATGATTGAATATTGGGAATTATTAGATAAGTCTACATTAGACGATTTAATTGTTAATAATATTTCTGTACGTTATATAAATTTAATCTTAAAAGATGAGTCTGAAAACAGCCAAGATTTACTTACTATCTACACAAAAAATGAATTTGAAGAAGAAATCTTAAATTTTAGAAATTATATTTCTTTTAAACATAAACTAGATAAAAGTTTACAGATAAATATTTTTACTGCTAATGAAGAAAATCAAAATGGAATTGTATTAGATATAACATTAACAAAATCAATTATACAAAAAAATTCATGCAAAGATTTTTATGAAGACTTGCAAGGATTTAGAAATATAAAGAACGAAGTTTTTTTCAAATGTCTTACAAAAAACACAATTAAAAAATTAAATCATGTCAAATAATTTAGATTTTATCATTTCTGATTTAAGATTATCTGAAGCGCAATTTTATGACAGTAATAAAATCCTAGTAGATAATGAATCTTCTACGTTTAATGGCTTATTTCATAAAAATATTCAAGAAATTTACAACACTATAATTATACAATTTAATAATAGTATTTCAGATTTTCAAAAAGAAGTACTAGCCAATCTATTTGATAGTTTTAGTTATATTTCAAAAGAGATTGACCCATTACGCCTTAACTTTAAATTTGCATTTAATGAAGACGAAGAATTAATTATTTATAGAAAAACAGAGAATTCAATTGTCAATTTAATTATTCATCCCTATGATGATATCGCAGTATCAATCATTAAAAAAAATGGAGAAAAAAAATTACAATTTTTTCAAATAAATGATGATTTAGAAAAAATATCTCTTTTATTCTTTTCATTCTAAATCTTAATTTCATTTATGAATTGTGATTTAGATCATATACCTGAAAGATTGCATCAAAACAATAATCCCCTAATTGAAAATTTTTCAATAGGGGAATTTTTGTATAGAAGATGCGATAAAGAAGATTTATCAAATCCATACTTAAAAATATCTTTAACCGAATTGTCTCACAATAGATCATTAAATGGTAATAACAGAAGTTATCCAAATGATGTGCTTTTTGATATTAAAAAAGATAATAACACAAAAATTATTCCTGACAAAGTTGTTTGCAATCTAATTATAAAATCACTTAATGATGATTATAAATATATAAAAAAATTTGAGGAAACAAAAACTAACATTGTATATAATGCTGTTCTATGTTTGCTTCATCAACCTGAGCCCTGTATGTATCACCATTGCGTTTTTAGAATTATACTAGATGGTGTAATTATAACTTACGATAATTACAAAACCACATTAAACAAGCTTAATAAAATAAAAACAGCAATCAAAACAGAAATAGCTTCTATGATTTATACTGGAGAAATAGATCAAAACAGAGAAATAGAATACAACCTATGAACCTAAAAGTAATTGCCTTCGACGCTGACGATACCTTATTTGTCAACGAACCTTATTTTCAGGAAACGGAACAAAAATTCTGTGGTTTGATGAGCGATTATTTGTCAAAACAAGGCATTTCGCAGGAACTTTTCAAGGTTGAAATCGACAATTTAAAGATTTATGGTTACGGCATCAAGGCTTACATTCTTTCGATGATTGAAGCGGCGATGAAGATTTCGAACAACACCATTCCCGTTGAAGTTATTGAAAAAATCATCGCATACGGCAAAGAATTACTCGAAAAACCAATCGAATTATTGGATGGTGTTGAAGAAACTTTGCAAGCTTTGCACGGAAAATACAAACTCGTTGTCGCCACCAAAGGCGACTTATTAGACCAACGCCGAAAATTGCATAATTCAGGTTTAGGGCATTATTTTCACCATATCGAGGTGATGTCAGACAAACAGGAAAAAGATTATACGGATTTGTTGAAACGTTTGGAAATTCAGCCAGAGGAATTTTTTATGATTGGCAACTCACTGAAATCGGATGTTTTGCCGGTTTTGGCTATTGGTGGTTATGCTGCACATATTCCGTTTCACACCACTTGGGCACACGAAAAAATTGATTTTAAAGTGGAACACGACAACTTTTACACCTTCGAAAAAATGATTGATGTATTGAAAAAATTACAATCGTGAAAACTCTTTTAGATATAGAAAATTGGAACCGAAAAGAACATTTTCTGTTTTTTAAACAATTCGAAGAACCTTTTTTTGGAATTACCACAACCATCGATTGCACAAAAGCATACGTAAAGTCCAAGCAATTGGGAACTTCCTTTTTTGTATATTATTTGCACAAAACCATTGCTGCTGTAAACACGATTGAATCTTTTCGCTACCGAATAATTGACGACAAAATTTATATTTTTGACACCATTGATGTTTCGGCAACGATACTACGTGACGACGAAAGTTTTGGTTTTTCATTGATTGAATATTCTCCATATTTTGATGTTTTTTCGGCAAACACTTTTGCAGAAATTGAAAGAATAAAAAAAACTCCCGGACTTTTCACAAGAGAATTTCCTAGCGAAAACGTGATTCATTTTTCGGCGATTCCGTGGGTCAATTTTACCTCGCTTTCACACGCCAGAAGTTATACTTTCCCGGATAGTTGTCCGAAAATTTCTTTTGGAAAAATGATGATTGACGATAATGGAAAAAGAACAATGTCAATGTCAGTTCACGTACATCACGGATTAATGGATGGTTTACACGTGGGACAATTTGCAGATTGTTTTCAGGAATTGATGAATGAATAGGTTATAGTTGGAAATAAAAAGTCGCAATTTACAAACAAATTATTGCTGCAAACTGCGACTAAATAAGGAAGACTTGCTAATTTAAAATGCTACAAAGCATTTAAAAGAGAAATAATATCATCCCCGTAATTTAAAGTTCTTCTTTCTCCAAAACTTCTTATGTTTTTCAACTCGTCCAAAGTTTGTGGTTTTATTTTCGTAATAGAAATCAAGTGAGAATTATGGCAAATTCTAAAAGCTGACCATCCTGATTCTTTTGCCAGATCGTTTCTCCACTGTTTCAACGCAGAATAGATTTTCTTTTCGTCAAGCGATAATTCGCTCTCATCGACGATAAATTTATTCTCTTTTTTGGGTTCATAGAAAACTACTGCCGACCAAAAATCAACCGTTCCAGTTGTCACAAAATTAGTTGATGTAAGTTTTATCTCGACAGAGTCTAGAAATTCATTCATTCTGTTTTGATCTTCCTGACAATGTTCTTTATTAAGACGAATATTAAAAA
Organism: Flavobacterium sp.; assembly: GCF_028712645.1. Lineage (GTDB taxonomy): Bacteria > Bacteroidota > Bacteroidia > Flavobacteriales > Flavobacteriaceae > Flavobacterium. The sequence goes on from NZ_JAQTPQ010000129.1 coordinate 3,803, forward strand.
CTTTGATATTCATAACTATACTATTTGAAAGTTAAAACTATTTTCCTAAAAGCAAAATATCATTCACTACTACTTCTGTAATATATCGTTTTTCACCGTTTTTATCATCGTAACTTCTATGTGTTAGTTTCCCTTCGATGGCAATTTGAAGCCCTTTGGTTACGAATTTTTCGATTATTTCGGCAGTTTTTCCCCAGGCAACTACTTTGTGCCATTCGGTTTGTTCTACTTTTTCTCCTTTGTCGTTTTTGTAACTATCGTTTGTGGCGATGCTCAAATTAGCTACTTTTTTTCCTCCATCAAGATTTTTGATTTCAGGATCGTTACCTACGTTTCCGATTAACTGTACTTTGTTTTTCATTGCATTCATGGCGTGTAAATTTAAATTGTTAGTATATGTTTTGTTGAAAGATTCGTTCAAATCAACAGGGCAAAGATGCGATGACTCTAAAAATTTATTCGGTTGATAACTACTTACTTTCGGTTGTAGTTATTTGTAACCGTTTGTAAATGGAAATTAATTATTATATTTGGTTGAATTTTAGGAATTTACTATCAGCTTATCTGTGAGAATCATTCACATAAAAGTACCAAACTATGGACAAAACCTGCCTTGAATGTGGAGACAAAATTGTAGGTCGCGAAGACAAAAAGTTTTGCAGCGATGGCTGTCGCAACGCCTATAATAACAAAATAAATAAAGACAGCACTAATTTTATGCGCAACGTGAACAACAAATTGCGCAAGAATCACCGAATCCTATCAGCATTGAATGTCGATGGAAAAGGAAGAACTACCAAATCAAAACTATTAAGCAAAGGATTCGATTTTGAATTTTTCACCAATATTTTACAAACCAAAACTGGAAACACCTACTATTTTGTTTACGACCAAGGGTATCGTGTTTTGGAAGATGATTATTATATGCTTGTCAAAAAAGAAATTTAAAACCCAAATCACCTTACGATGAAAAAGAATTATTTCTCCCTTATTTCTATTCTATTTACCCTTGCAATTCTTGCATTGCTGTTCTACACAATGATGCCGCAAGGGATAACTACCAGTAGTGTTCCTCTTTCGGAATTTTCGACCCAAAGAGCTTTTGAACAAGTGAAAAACATTTCAAAAGAACCTCATTTTGTAGGTTCAGAAAATCACGGATATGTTGCCAATTATTTGGTAAAAGAATTGCAAAAAATGGGTTTGGAAACTTCCGTTCAGGAAGGTTTTTCTTTTTCAGATTGGGGAACCTTGGCAAAATGCAAGAATATCTTGGCTCGAATAAAAGGAACAGACAGCGACAAGGCATTGCTCCTTCTTTCGCATTATGACAGTGCTCCACATTCGGCTTCCCACGGCGCGAGTGATGCTGGTTCTGGCGTGGCAACAATTCTCGAAAGTGTTCGTGCGTTCGTTTACAACAAAAAATCCCACAAAAATGACATCATAATTATGTTTACTGATGGTGAAGAAACTGGGTTAAATGGTGCCGCGCTTTTTGTGACGGAACATCATTGGACAAAAGAAGTAGGCTTGGTGCTGAATTTTGAAGCACGAGGTTCTTCGGGTCCAAGCTATATGTTGATGGAAACCAATGGAGGAAATGCTGGATTAATAAAAGATTTTGTCGAGGCAAATCCTAAATATCCTGTGACCAATTCACTAATGTATAGCATTTATAAAATGCTTCCTAACGATACTGATTTGACTGTTTTTAGAGAAGAAGCCAATATTCAAGGTTATAATTTTGCGTTTATAGATGGTCATTACAATTATCATTCTGCGCAAGACGATAGCAACCATTTGAGTAAAAACACGCTCGAACACCAAGGAACTTACTTGATGCCGTTACTAAATTATTTTTCGAATGCCGATTTAAAAACAACTCAATCTACGGAAGACGATGTTTATTTTACGATTCCTTATACTTTGGTAAATTATCCATTTGACTGGGTTTTGCCAATGGTGATTCTTGCATTTGTCCTTCTTCTTGTTTTGATTTTCATCGGAATTGCCAAACGAATTTTATCATTCAAGGAAATTGCCAAAGGATTTATTCCGCTATTCGGTTCCATAATCGTTTCGGGATTAATTACCTTTTTTGGATGGAAATTGTTGTTAAAAATGTATCCGCAATACAATGATTTGCTCAACGGATTTACCTATAACGGTCACGATTACATTGCGGCTTTTGTGTTGCTAAGTTTGGCAATTTGTTTTGCTTTTTATCAAATTTTATCCAATAAAAAAGTAACGATGAGCCATTATATTGCTCCATTATTTATTTGGATTATCATCAATTTGGCAATCGCGTTGAAACTAAAAGGAGCAGGATTTTTGATAATTCCAGTTTTTGCAGGATTAATAATGCTGTTTTCATTCATCCTTACCCAAAAATCAAATTGGAAACTAAACCTCTTCTTCAGCATTCCCGCTTTGTTAATTATTGCACCATTTATTCAAATGTTCCCTATAGGTTTGGGATTAAAAGTGCTTTTCGGAAGTGCCATTCTTACTGCATTGGCATTTGTATTATTACTACCCGTTTTTGGTTCGTTTAGACGAAAAGGACTTTCGTCATTAATACTGTTTTTAGTAGCAATTGGATTTTTCGCAAAAGCGCATTATAATTCGGATTATGAATTAGGGAAAGCCAAATCGAATAGCTTATTATATGTTTTGGATGCTGATACAAACAAAGCTTTTTGGGCAACTTATGACACCAACCTTGACGAATGGACAAAAGCCTATTTGGGACAAAATCCGAAAGATGCCAAAGAATTAAATTCACTTCCTTTGCCAAGCAAATATAAATCTGGCTTTAGTTTTATGGCTGATGCGCCAATGAAAGAACTGGCGAAACCCACTGTCGAATTCCTGAAAGACAGTATCGCTGGAAATAATCGCTATGTGAAAATCCGAATTACACCCAACAGAAAAGTAAATCGGTATGATGTTTTTGCCAATGAAGGTTTGGTTTTTCAAAATTTCAAAGCAAACGGCTTGTCGGTTTTAGGTCAAAAAAGCTCTAAATACGAACGAAAAGGGAAACATATTCTAAGTTATTATGTGGTGGATCAACTTCCGCTAGAAATCGAATTCAACATTGATGCTTCAAGTATTTTAGATTTGAATTTAATGGAAAGTTCTTTCGACTTGATGAGCAATCCTTTGTTTTCGATAACAAAAAGAAATGACTGGATGATGCCAACACCTTATGTATTGAATGATGCCGTAGTTATCAAAGAAAAAATAAAACCAAGTGCTAAAATAGTGGAAGTAAAACCTTTGAACTCCAGAATTCAATATGCAGTAAAAAAAGATAGTTTGACGGTTTTGAAAGACAGTTTGAAGAAGCCGTAATATGTGGTCACAAATTGTGATGACATAAAAATTAAAATATGCGGTCACAATTTGTGACCGCATATAAACAAGTCACAATAAAAATTTATACAATCTGCATTCTACAGAAACAAAGAATAAATCATTAATTTTTCTTTTTAACTACCGTTGACAACTTATTTAATAACTAAGTTTTCTAGAGCAAAAAAAAGCTATTTTTGTTCCTAAATTAGCAACAAAAATTCAATTAATATGCGTTTAAAAAGCACCGTAAAAAATACATATGTTTTAGAAGCTGAAAATACGCTTACTTTAGTTGAAGAGCCACAAATAGAAATGTTTGTTGAACACCACAATTATACATTTACTCCAAAAAATGGAGCATTAAAAAATCCTTATACTGTAGTTTCGCTATTTTCAGGTTGTGGTGGTATGGATTTAGGATTTTATAAAGAAGGATTTAAAATTCTTTGGGCAAACGACATTGACCCCATTGCTTGTAAAACATACAAAAGAAATATTGGCGACCATATTGTAGCAGGAGACATAACAAAAATAGATTATAATGAAATCCCAAATTGTGATGTTTTACTTGGAGGTTTCCCTTGTCAAGATTTTTCAATGATTTGGAAACGTGGTGGAATTACAACAGAAAGAGGAAATTTATATCGCAACTTTGTAGATTTAGTACATCTAAAAAATCCAAAAATTTTTATTGCTGAAAATGTAAAAGGACTTTTATCTGCAAACAAGGGAAAAGCAATAGAACAAATAGTTCAAGATTTTTCATCTACAGGTGAATTTGGTTATAATATTACTGTAAACCTTATAAATTTTGCAGACTATGGGACACCGCAGTTAAGACAAAGAGTTTTAATTATCGGAACAAGAAAAGACTTAAAAGAAAAATTTACAATTCCAAAACCTACACATACACAAGAAAATTATGTATCAGCAAAAGAAGCATTGAATGGTGCTGAAAAAGTTAAATTTAATAATGAGCATCAAAACATTCAACCTTCCACAATTGAAAAACTAAAACTAATTCCTGCAGGCGGTAATTTTTCTGACATCCCAAGAGATTCACCCCATTATGTAAAAGGAATGATTTCACACGTTTACCGAAGACTACATCCCGACAAACCTTCAACTACTATTATTGCAGCTGGTGGTGGCGGAACTTGGGGTTACCATTATGACGAACCAAGACCATTGACAAATAGAGAAAGAGCAAGACTTTTCGGCTATCCTGATGATTTTGCTTTTGTTGGTTCAATTACAGAAGTTCGTAGACAAATTGGGAATTCAGTTGCTCCTATCGGAATTCAAGTTTTTGCAAAACATATTAAAAAATTCCTAACACAAGTTGGTGCAAATGTTCACTAATACAGAAAACTTCGGAGGAAATTTTAAAAACGTTTTAAAACAAGAATTTAAAACTTCAAAAAATATTGTTGTAGCTTCAGGTTACGCATCTGCCGACGTACTTAAAGAATTCAAAAATGAATTTATTTTAATTGCCGAAAATGGTGGTAGTGCTAAATTATTACTTGGAATGGCTTTTTATGAAGGTTTAAGCCAAACAAAACTAGATATTTTAAATTCGCTTTGCATAGACTTAAATAAACTCAATAAAAATTCTGGAGTTTATGTAACATATACAAGAAAATATCACGGTAAAGTTTACCTCTTTGACAATGGCACGCAAGACAATATTTTTGTTGGTTCCTCAAATTTCTCTTCAAGTGGTACGTCTGGGAATATTGAATGTACTGTTTCTGTAAATGATACTTCAACTAAAAGTAAAGTTAAAGATTTTTTATCGTATCTGTTATCAGAAGAAAATTCTGTTTCAATCTTAAAGGCAGACATTGTAGTACCTGGTTCAAAAAAATACAAAGAAAAAATTTCATTAGTTACCCTTGACAATTTAAAACAATACGACCCAACCTCAATTGACATATCAAAACTTCCTCAATTTATTTATCCATTAGACAGAATTGCAGAAAAGGAAAAATCAAGTCTTAATGTTTATTTTGGCAAAGGTCGTTTAAATACAAAAACGGGACACATTAAACCACGACCTTGGTATGAAATTGAATTAATAGCAAATGTAAAACTTTCATCAAATCCTTTGTATCCAAAAGGAGACTTTGATGCTTATACAGATGATGGATATATAATTCCTATGAGAACTCAAGGAGACTATCATAAAAACATACGCTCTAAAAAAAGTTTGCAAATATTTGGAATGTGGATTAAAGGTAAACTTCAAAAAGCTGGGGCATTAATACCTTTAACTCCTGTAACAAACGATACTTTAATGACATACGGCAATGACACATTAACTTTTGCAAAAATTGCTGATGGAAAATATTATATGAAATTCTAACATATTGACTGATAATAAAACAAAAAAAGCAGCAAAATTTCGTTAAACGAGCAGCACAAACAATGAAACCTGTGTTGAAAGGTTGCCTACACAATTTCCTCCATTATTTAAACTACTTTTGAGGACTCTATTAAATTCATAATGACACAAATTAGCATTTTAGGTTGCGGTTGGTTGGGTTTGCCATTGGCGAAAGCCTTGCTGCAAAATGTGTTTTCAGTAAATGGTTCTACAACTTCAAACGAAAAACTTTCAATATTAGAAAACTCGGGAATTCAACCGTATTTAATTGCGCTTGAAAGCCAAAGTATTTCAGGAAATATAGAAGGTTTTCTGGAAAACTCTAAAATTTTAATTGTCGATATTCCACCCAAATTAAGAGGAAATTCGAATGATGATTTCGTTGGAAAAATCAATACTTTAATCCCATTTATAGAAAAATCTTCAATCGAAAACGTGTTTTTTATAAGTTCCACTTCGGTTTATGGTGACGACAATTCAATTGTAAACGAAGAAACAGAACCTCATCCAGAAACCGAAAGTGGCAAACAATTGCTACTGGCAGAACAACTTCTGCAAAGCAATTCTAATTTTAAAACTACCATTCTTCGCTTTGGCGGATTGATTGGCGAAGACCGTCATCCCATAAAATTTTTGGCAGGACGAGAGAATTTGGAAAACCCCAAAGCTCCAATTAATTTAATTCATCAAAAAGATTGCATTGGCATTATTCTGGAGATTCTTCGGCAAACTCAGAATGACAAATCGGTTTGGAATGAAAGTTTCAATGCGGTTGCTCCTTTTCACCCAA
>NZ_JAQTPQ010000375.1 GCF_028712645.1 Flavobacterium sp.
TCCTGTTGCTTCCGTGCCAACGACCAATGCTGTTGGAGTTGTGTAATCTTGAGTATGATAGGAAGTTGAGTTTTGTAATGTAGCACAATAAATAGCAATATTTCTTTCTTTCAAAAAAGTAATAATTTCTTCTGTTGTTCCTGTTGCTATTTGGTTGGTAAACAAGCAACCTACGCTTGAGCGAACGATATTAGGGTTGTATAAATCACTTTTCGGATTGGCAATAATCACTGCATCAAGATTTGCAGCATCGGCAGTTCGTAGTAACGCGCCAATATTTCCAGGTTTTTCTGGTGCTTCAGCAACGAGAATTAAGGGATTTTTGGAGAGTTTTAAATCTGATAATTGCAAAGATTTGGTTTTGGCAACCGCCAAAATTCCTTCGGTTGTGTCGCGATACGCTAGTTTTTGGTAGACTTCTTTTGAGATTTCGATTAACTCGATTTGTTTGTTTGTTAATTTGGTTATTTGAACTTCTGAAATTAATTCGGGTAAAAACAAAATCGTTTCAATTTCATAACCTCCTTTGATTGCCAAAGAAATTTCGCGTTCTCCTTCAATTAAAAAAGTTCTGGTTTGTTTCCGTGCTTTTGCTTTTTCCTGCAATAGAACCAAAGATTTTATGAATGGATTTTGTACTGATGTAATTTGTTTCATTTTTGAAAGAAAAAGTTGCAAGGCATCAAAGTTACAAAGGTTTTATTGTTTAATTTGCATTCGATTGTCGAATAAATCAAATTGTTTTTACCAGTTTTAGAACATAAAATAAAAAATGCTTAATTTCACAAATTCTAAATTCATATAGTGAAGAATTATTCAGTCAAACGATACCAAAATAACGATTTTGAAAATTGGAATTCCTTTATTGGCAAAGCCAAAAATGCTACTTTTTTGTTTCATCGTGATTTTATGGACTATCATTCGGATCGATTTGAGGATTATTCCTTGATAGTTTTGGATAAAGAAAAATGGGTTGCCGTTCTTCCTGCAAATGTTGTTGGGAATCAAGTTTTTTCACATCAAGGATTAACTTATGGTGGATTAGTCTATAATGAAAAAGTAAAACTAGCTTCGATTATTGAAATTTTCAAAAGTGTTTTGTTTTTTTTGAATGATAATAAAATTGAAAAATTACAGTTAAAATTATTGCCGTCAATTTATCATCAGAAGCCCGCTGAGGAAATAAATTATGCTTTGTTTTTGGTAAAAGCTAAATTAATAAGAAGAGATTCTCTTGCAGTTATGGATTTATCTAAGGAGAATGTTTTATCAAAACTTAGAAAAAGAGCTATTCAAAAGGGGATTTCGAATGATTTTGTTATTAAAGAAGTGGATGGTTTTGAGTCATTTTGGAATGAGATTTTAATTCCAAATTTAGCCAAGAAACATCAAGTAAAACCAGTTCATAGTTTAGATGAAATTGACAAATTGAAGATACTATTTCCAGAAAATATTAGGCAATTTAATGTTTATAAAAATGGAATTATTGTAGCTGGAGCAACAGTTTTCGAAAGTAAAAAAGTGGCACATTGTCAATATATTTCAGGTGATGAAGATAAAAACGAATTGGGTGGTCTTGATTTATTGTTTCATCATTTAATAACTGAAGTATTTAATAAAAAGGACTTTTTTGATTTTGGAATTTCCAATGAAAATCAAGGAAGAAAGTTAAATAATGGATTGTCATATTGGAAGGAAAGTTTTGGCGCAAGTACTATTGTTCAAGATTTTTATGAAGTGGAACCAGCAAATTATAGTTTATTAGACACTGTTTTGATATGATAAAATTCCTAGACTTAAAAAAAATAAACGAACCTTATGAAATTGATTTTCAAGAAAAATTGGAAGCCTTTTTAGAAAGATGCTGGTACATTTTAGGCAATGAAGTTGCAACATTTGAAGCTAATTTCGCTACTTATTGCGGTACAAAACATTGCATTGGTGTTGGTAATGGTTTTGATGCCTTAGTCTTAATTTTTAAAGGGTATATTGAGCTGGGGAAATTGCAAAAAGGAGACGAAGTGATTGTTCCTGCCAATACTTATATTGCCAGTATTTTATCAATTTTAGAAGCTGATTTGATACCTGTTTTGGTTGAGCCAAAATTAGAAACTTACAACATAAATCCCGATTTAATTTTAGAAAAAATCACATCCAAAACCAAGGCAATTTTAGCAGTTCATCTTTATGGACAATTGGCCGAAATGGAGAAAATAAGCGAAATTGCCATTCAAAATAATCTTTTGGTAATTGAAGATGCAGCTCAAGCTCACGGAGCAATTTCAGATTTTGGAAAAGCAGGAAATTTATCGAATGCAGCAGCCTTCAGTTTTTATCCGGGAAAAAATTTGGGTGCTTTAGGCGATGCAGGTGCAGTAACTACAAACGATGCTGAATTGGCACAAACTATTCATTCCTTAAGAAATTATGGTTCTGAAACGAAATATTACAACGATTATATTGGAACAAATTCAAGGTTAGATGAATTACAAGCAGCTTTTTTGAATGTAAAATTCCCCCATTTAGATGAAGATAATATTAAGAGGAAAGCTATTGCAAAACGCTATTTATCAGAAATAAAAAACGATAAAATTGTGTTGCCGTTTTGGGATTTGACTGATAATCACGTCTTTCATTTATTTGTTATTAGAAC
>NZ_JAQTPQ010000002.1 GCF_028712645.1 Flavobacterium sp.
AAAGTGTTACAATTATAGATTCATTTTGAGCTAAAGAACCTGTCCAAGTTTGAGTTTGATTGGCTCCTCCAGCAATAGAGTATTTTAAACTTGCGGATGTTAAAGCGGATGTTCCTCTATTGGTTAGAACCACATTCTTGTTGGTAGGAGTGGGTAGTGAGGCGCAGTCGGTAATATTGGAAGAGCAGTAATTGGTTACCGTTTTAATTTCGGCATCATTAGCATATAAAATAATCGCTGTCCCTTTAGTAGAGAGGGCAAGCGTTTTTCTTCTGTCGGAATTAGCCATAACGACCATTATTCTCTCTTTTTGATTTTGGGTAAAAATATTCATACAGGCATCATCAGTGTAATCCATATAATTTTCTACCATATCATTGCCTATATCTGTTGGACAAGTGTCATAAGTAGTTATACAATCATAGTGTTCATAGCCTTCTTGAGGAGTATCTGCACAATAATCAGTTGCTGTACAATCAGGGGATGCCGGAGATGCCGGGGTTGGAGGGGTTGTGGTTGGATCAGCTGGAATGGCTGGATGACCATTGCCATCACCCCAAGTATGTCTTAATCCTAGATAATGTCCAACTTCGTGCGTCATAGTTCTTCCTTTATCATAAGGTGCTGCCAATAAAAAGGTGCTGCCAAAATCGCTACTACCAAAAACATCATAACGTGAAACGACACCATCTGTGTTTGCATCTCCTCCAAAAGCATTAAGACCTTGTAAGCCAGAAGAATTTGGAAATTGAGCATAGCCAAGAAGATCGTTTCTTGTGAATTTTAAGGTCCACATATTCATATATTGAGTTGGATCCCAAATTGTTGATGGCTTTACAGTTTCGTTTATGTCAGTTTCTGACCAAGAAGATTGACACATGTTTACTCGGTCAATTCCGTTTGTAGGGTTTCCGTCTGGGTCTTGTTTGGCAAGAACAAATTCAATTTGGACATCAGCCGCAACAAGGTTCGTACTTGTTCCTCCTGGAGTACCTAACATTCTTCTGTAATCTTGATTTAGAACTGTAATTTGTGATTGTACTTGGTTATCGGTAATATTTGGAGCAGTTCCAATAGCTTGTCCGTTGTGTATCACGTGAACAACTACTGGGATTGTTATTATTGTTGATACAGCTGTTTTTGAGCTAGCTCGCAATGCTATTTGTTTCTTTACTAATGGAGCTAGCCAAGCTTCAAACTGAGCATTTGTCATTCTCGATGGGTTTTTCTCTTGAAGATATTGCTCATACTCTACAGTGGCACAACGAATGATTCCATTGTTTGGATTTGCATTTTTTACTTTAACAGCTTTGCCAAATAGAGTTTTGCTTGTTGTTTTGTTTGCCTGACTATAGGTATTACCGAGTATAAAAAGGCAAAAGGCAGTAAGGATTATTTTGGTAGAAATAGAGGTAATTGTTTTCATTTTATGAAATTTATTCGTCAAAGTTACTAATTTTCTAATAAGTATTTAAAAAAAGCAAATGGAAAGAAATCAATCCTCTCTGAATATTATTTGACAAAATTATTCTTTGATAAATCGTAAAGCCTTTTTCTTGGTTCCTTTTTCAAGAGCAATAAAATAGACACCACTGCTTAAAGAGGTTGTGTTGATTGTATAGTCATTTACATTAAAAAACGTTTCGGTTTTGATTATTTGCCCTAAAATATTACTAATCTTGTAACTGTTTAGAAACCCTGAATTGCTTGGGGTTTTTACATTTAAAAGTTCTTTTGTGGGATTTGGATAGATATAAAAATCATTGGAATCTATAACTACGTCTAGATTAATGCTGAATGTTGTGATTGCGGCTGTTGCAAATGAAGCTCCTGACGCTACAAGAATAGATCCGTCTGAAGATTTAATATCATAATAACCAGCTCCGAAATCACAGCAAATCCCATCTCCTTCAGTGTCATTTATTGAAAAAATATAGCATTGGTTATTTGCAAGTGTCCAGTTTTGAGTGATTAATGCAGGGATTGGTGTTGTGTCTGTATAGGATCCGCCACTATATAAAATTGTTCCAGAATCATTTTTTAGACTCCAAGTGGTTTCGCTTCCAAACTCGTCTTGCTGTAATCTAAACACAAAATCATTAATAGTGTAGTTAGTGGGCGCTGTTGGAAGTGTAAATGTTTCAGAGGAAGTGTTGTTTGAATTTCTTTGGTCAGCTACTCCATTAGCTTTAATGATTTCAATGTTTATAATTCCATTTATTGGCGAATTTATTGTTAAATCAAAAGTATCCGCTGCATTTGTTGCTAAATTTCCAGTCCAATTATAGGTTGCATTAGTACCATTATTAATGTTATAATTTAATGTTGCCGAAGTTAAGTTGCTTGTTCCTCTATTATAAAGGGTAATTTTCTGAATAGTTTGGTTAGGAACAGCACCGCAAGCGGATAATGGACAACTTGACTCAAGCTTTACTTCTGCATCATTTACAAATAAAGTTAATGGAGCGTTTTTGGTTGAAGTTTTTAACGTAGATCTTCGAGGAGAATTATTCATAACGGCAGTTATTCTGTCTTTTTGGTTTTGGGTGAAAATGTTCATACAAGTATCGTCCGTATAATCCATATAGTTTTCAACCATTTCATTTCCATTGGCATCACAATTTACAATAGTTGGGCATCCATAATTAGCATCGTGGTGAACAGGTGTGTCTGCACAATAATCGTCTCCACAAGTAGAATCTCCCCAAATATGCCTTAATCCTAACCAGTGGCCTACTTCATGAGTCATTGTTCTTCCTTTGTTATAAGTTGGATCCAATAAAAAAGTCCCGTCATCATATGTAATACTACCAAACACATTATAGCTTGAAACTACTCCGTCAGAGTTTGCATTACCACCAGAAGCATCAAGACCTGATAAGCCCGAAGCATCTGGAAATTGTGCATAACCCAAAACTGTATTGTCGGTTAATTTAACAGTCCACATATTCATATATAATGTAGGATCCCAAATGGTTGCTGGTTTTACCTTTGAATCAAACTCTGTTTCTGACCAATTTTCTTGGCAGAAACTTATTCGATCGATACCGTTTGTTGGATTTCCATTTGGATCTTGAAGAGCAAAAGCAAATTCAATTTGAACATCAGCTCCTACAGGATTTGAGTTATCACCAGGAGTTCCTATCATTTTTCTGTAATCTTGATTCAATATAGTAATCTGAGATTGAACTTGTGCATCTGTAATGTTTGGTGCCGTTCCGATTGCTTGTCCACTATGTATCACGTGGACTACAACTGGTATTGTTATGACTCCTCCACTTTGAGATGTAGTTCTCATAGATTGGTAGTGCTTAACTAATGGTGTTACCCATGCTTCAAACTGGGTGTTGGTCATTCTTTTTGGATTATTTTCCTGAAGAAATTTTTCATATTCTGTAGTTGCACATCGAATGTGTCCGTTAACTATATTTTTTGGATTGCCAAACAAAGTACTTTTTGCTTGTTTATTGCCTTGACTAAATGTCAAGTTTAGGGAAAGCAAACAAATTACAACGAATAGATTATGAATATGAGAAGTATTTTTCATTTAAGCAAAACTAGGAAAGACCAAATTAATTATAATTTAAACACAAAAATATTTTTTACCGTCTTATTTCCCATTGAATGCTGTCATTGTGTTTTCTAATCCAGCAGTTCCAAAGGATTTTATAATCTCGGAAGCCAATTCTAGTCGCTCGGGAAGCTTTTCTTTTTCATCTTCTTCCCATTCGCCAAGTACATAATCTATTTGTTTCCCTTTTTTGAATTCGTCACTAATGCCAAATCTAAATCGGTTATAATCTGTTGTATTCAAAAGTAAGTTGATGTTTTTTAATCCGTTGTGCCCTCCGTCACTGCCTTTTTTTCTGATGCGAATGGTTCCAAAAGATAAATTTAAGTCATCGGCAATTATCATAATATTTTCTAGAGGAATATTTTCTTTGTCCATCCAGTATTTCACTGCTTTTCCACTCAAATTCATATAAGTATTGGGTTTTAAAAGCAAAAAAGTGCGCCCTTTAAGTTTATATTCAGCAAGTGCTCCAAGCTTTACGGTTTCGAAATTAATTCCTTCTTTTTTGGCAAAGAAATCGACGATTTTAAAACCAATGTTGTGTCTTGTGTTTACATATTCAGCACCAATATTGCCTAGTCCTACAATCAAAAATTTATTACTCATGCTTTCATATTATTTTTTTGGTATTCGTGAACCTCTGGTTTCATATAATCTGTATTGTCTTCTGTTTTTGTTGATGAAAATAGGGTTTTTATCTATTTTATCATTTTACAAAAGTAATCTAATTACTTAATTTGAAAATGAGATAATTTGGAAATTTGAAAAGGGGGATTAGATTCTGCGTCTGTTGAGTTTTATAAAACAAAAAAAGCACCAGTTGTACAACTGATGCTTTTTTGAATATTTCGAAAAAAATTATTTTTTCTTTCCTTTTGCAGGTGCTTTTGCTGCTTTTGCTGCTTCTTGAGCTGCTTTCATAGCTGCACGAGAAATTCTTACTTGACAAACAACAGTGTTGTCTGGGTGTAATAATTTGTATTTGTCAGAAACAAGTTTCGTTACATACAATTTGTTTCCCATTTGAAGTTCAGAAATGTTAGCTTCAACATTATCTGGAAGATTTTTTGGTAAAGCTTTTACTTTTAATCTACGAGTATTTAAACGTAAATCACCACCTAATAATACACCTGGAGAAACACCAGTAATTTTTACTGGAACTTCCATAGTGATTTCTTTGTCGTCAAATAACTGAAAGAAGTCAATGTGTAAAATTTTGTCAGACACCGGGTGAACCTGAATGTCTTGTAAAACAGCATTGAATGATTTTCCTTCACCAAGTTCAATCACAACCGTGTGTGCGTTTGGAGTGTAAACCAAGGTTTTGAATGCTCTTTCGTCTGCTGAAAAATGCACTGGTTGATTTCCTCCGTATAACACGCAAGGAACCGCTCCAGCATTACGTAAGGCTTTAGTCGCAACTTTGCCCACGCTTTCTCTTTCTGATCCTTTAATTGTAATCGATTTCATTGTAAATATTTATATAGTTATTAATTAAACTCTTGTTGGGATTAGCTTTTGGTTTCTGTGTATGAATTACATCAAAAACTTTCCGCTAATGGAATTGTTGTGTTGTACCATTTGCATTACTTCTGCAAAAAGAGGTGCACAACTCACGACTCTTATTTTGTTTGATTCTTTCTTTAACGGAATAGAATCGGTAACTATCAATTCGAGTAATTTCGAATTTTCTATTTTTTCGTAGGCACCTCCTGATAAAATAGCGTGTGTACAAATTGCTCTTACACTCAATGCTCCTTTTTCTATCATTAAATCTGCGGCTTTCGCCAATGTGCCTCCGGTGTCAATCATATCATCAACCAAAATTACATTTCTGCCTTTCACTTCACCAATCAATTCCATTGTGTCAATAACATTGGCTTCTTTTCTCTGTTTGTAGCAAATTACAACATCAGACTCTAGGAATTTTGAATACGCATAAGCTCTTTTAGAACCTCCCATATCTGGCGATGCGATTGTTAAATTTTCTAGGTTCAAACTTTTTACATACGGCAAAAATATTGTCGATGCAAAAAGGTGATCTACAGGTTTTTCAAAGAATCCTTGAATTTGATCTGCGTGCAAATCCATCGTCATTATTCTTGTTGCTCCAGCAGTTTCTAGCAACTTTGCTGTCAATTTTGCTCCAATCGGAACCCTTGGTTTGTCTTTTCTGTCTTGTCTTGCCCAACCAAAGTATGGAATTACAGCTGTGATGTGTCTAGCCGAAGCTCGTTTTGCAGCATCTATCATAAGTAACAATTCCATCAAATTATCTGAATTTGGGAAAGTGGAACAAACAATAAATACACGCAAGCCTCTAATAGACTCCTCATAAGAGGGCTGAAATTCCCCATCGCTGTATTTTGACATTGTAACCTTGCCTAATGGAATTCCATATTCTTTAGCAATCTTTTCGGCGAGATAAACACTTTGTGAACACGCAAAAATTTTAGCTTCTGGCTCTAAGTGTGACATTTAATTTGTTGTTTTGTAGTTAGTTGCTGTTTTTCGTTTTACCGAGGTGCAAATTTAGGAATAAAATCGAACTCTGAAAGGAAAAATTTAAGTATTTTTAATAGTGATTTTAATATTATTTTTTACATTTGCACCGTGTTAAAGGAATCGATGGTTGATTTATAACAATCTCCTCTTTTATTGCGTTGAAATAACTGTTGTTATTTCATTGTCTGCTAAGCCCGGATGGCGGAATTGGTAGACGCGCTGGTCTCAAACACCTGTGGGAAACCGTGCCGGTTCGACTCCGGCTCCGGGTACAAAAACCGCTTCGAAAGAAGCGGTTTTTTTGGTTTTAATTCACAAAGAATTTCTCAATATCAAGGAACATTTGTTTTCTATTTGTTCTTTTTTTCCTTCTAAAATCATTTGGGACATAATTTTTCCCATAGCACGAAAATCTGTTGAAATGGTTGTGATGCCATTTTCTACTATTTTTTTTAAAGGAGTTTCATTGTAAGAAATAATTCCAAAATCGTCACCTAATTTCAAATTTTGAAGTTTCGATTTTTCTATCACACTTACTAAGTCTCGGTCATTTGGAATGATATATACTTCCTCTGTTTTTATTCCTCTGTTTTTAAACTCAGCAATGATTTCATATTCAATTATATAATCATTGCAAAATTTTTCAAATCCTTCTTTCATACCAATGGGTTCTCGAAAGCCAGGAAAGATTAAGATCAGTTTTTTATATTTCAATAGTTGGTTTTTCCCCTTTAATAAAGCATTATAAATATCCTTTTTATGATTTTGAAAAACAGCGGGAAAGATTTTAAGTTCTGAATTTGTTTGGTCTAATATATAAACATCATTAACTGGTAGGGTTTTTATAATTGCGGCGGCTCCAACTAAATTTGTCGGCATAATTATGTATTTGGTGTAGAGACCATTACTGTCGTCAATTATTTTTTTAAACACTTTGAGATTAAAATGATGAAAGAAAATTTCGACTTGAACGCCATTTCCTATGTTTTCTAAGATAGAATTATAAAGGTCTTCTTTGAAAATATTTAATTCCTCGAAAAGTAAAAAAATCCTTTGTTTTGTGGTTATATTAGTGCTTTTTAAGTAGTATCCTTTGCCTAAAATCGCATAAATAATTCCTCTTTTTTTAAGTTCTTCATAAGCTTGTAACACCGTATCGCGGGACAAAGAAAATTCTAAGCAAACTTTATTTATTGATGGTAAATGATCGTCTTTTTTTAATTTTCCTTCTTCAATTGCTCTTTCTACTGATGAAATGATTTGTTTATATTTTGGAATTCCCAAATTATTTTTGATAGAAATAATGTTCATAGAAATGATTTTTTTGCAAGATACAAAAACTGGTAGGTACTGGTATGTAAAAGTGAATTTTTATTTTATTTTTGAATATTGGAAAAAAAACATAAAAAACGTGAATCAATAATTTTTAGCACAAAATTTTATACTTATACTAATGAATAATCTTTTAATTACAAAAACAATAAATTTTTTCAAAGAAAAATTGGGTTCAAATCCAGAAAAAATAGTACTTTCTCCGGGAAGAATTAACATTATTGGCGAGCATATCGACTACAATGACGGTTTTGTTTTACCAGCAGCAATTGATAAAATTATCTGTTTTGCTTTCGAGAAAAACAACACCAATACCTCAAAAATAATTGCCATTGATCTTGAGGATGAATTTGAAATTGATTTAAATGATACCGTTAAGTTAAATGATAAAGTTTGGACAAATTACTTGCGAGGAGTTATTAATCAATTAAAAAACAATGGATTTATTTTTGAAGGTTTCAACTGTGTTTTTAGCAGCAATATTCCAGTGGGTTCCGGTTTGTCTTCTTCAGCAGCATTAGAATGTGGATTCCTTTTTGGAATTAATGAACTTTTTGGTTTGAAAATAAAGCCAATTGATATTGCCTTAATGGGACAAAAAGCGGAACATTGGGTTGGGATTAATTGCGGAATTATGGATCAATTTTCGAGTGTAATGGGTTTAGAAAATAAAGTGATAAAAATAGATTGTAGCACTTTAGAATTCGAATATCACGACGCTAATTTTAGCGATTATTCTTTGGTTTTATTCGATTCGAATGTAAAACATTCCTTAATGACATCGGCCTATAATCAAAGAAGAGAACAATGTGAAGAAGGCATTTCGATACTAAAAACAAATTTTCCAGAAATTAAAAGTTTTAGAGATTGCACAGAAAGTCAAGTTTTAAGTTTGGAAAAGGTGATGGGGCCAGATATTTTTAAAAGATGTTCTTTTGTAGTTAAAGAAATTAGCCGAGTTACAAAAGCCTGCGAAGCTTTAGACAATGGGGAAATTGAAGTTTTAGGAAGATTAATGTTTGAAACTCACGAAGGATTATCGGTTGAATATGAAGTGAGTTGCGATGAATTAGATTTTTTGGTCAATAGCGTAAAAAAAGAAAATTGCGTAATTGGTTCTCGTTTGATGGGTGGTGGTTTTGGGGGATGCACTATAAACTTAATTAAAAAAGGAGAAGAAGAATCCATAAAGTCAAAGCTTTCTAAATTATATTTGGATGCTTTTGGGATAGAATTAAAAATTTATGATGTTAAAATAAGTAACGGCACAACACTTTATACTAATTAGAATGAAAAAATTCGATATATACGAAGACCCACATAGACGCTATAATCCATTAATAAACGAATGGGTTTTAGTTTCTCCTCACCGTTCAAAAAGACCTTGGCAAGGTCAGAATGAAACGGTAACTTCAAATACATTACCCGAATATGACCCAAACTGTTACTTATGTCCTGGAAATATAAGAGCTAATGGCGAGGTAAATCCAGCTTATGAAAATGCTTTTGTTTTCGAAAATGATTTTGCTGCTTTAAAGCAAGAAGAAATTGCATTTGAAGAGAAAACAACTGAAACTTTTTTCAAAGCAAAACCAGAAAGAGGTATTTCTAGAGTAGTTTGTTTTTCTCCAAAACACAACTTGACTTTGCCTGAAATGCCTATGGAAGATATTGAAAACATTATACTTACTTGGCAAAAAGAATATACTAATTTGGGAAATGTTGATTACATCAACCACGTTCAGATTTTTGAAAACAAAGGAAGCGTAATGGGATGTAGCAATCCACATCCACACGGACAAATATGGGCGCAATCTTCCTTGCCAACCGAAGTTGAGAAAACGCAAAACAATTTAAAAGGGTATTATGATGCACATCAATCTAATCTTCTTTTAGATTATTTGAAAGAAGAATTGAAGTTGGGAGAAAGAATTGTAATTGAGAATAATCATTTTGTAGCTTTAGTTCCCTTTTGGGCTATTTGGCCGTTCGAAACGATGATAATTAGTAAACGTCATATCAATAAAATCACTAATTTTACTAAAGACGAAATCACTGATTTTGCCTTGACTTTAAAACAATTGACATCGAAATATGATAATCTATTTCAAACGTCGTTTCCTTATTCATCAGGAATTCATCAGTCCTCTACAGATGGAGAGTCGCATCCGGAATGGCAATTTCACATGCATTTTTATCCGCCATTATTGCGTTCAGCAACTGTAAAAAAATTTATGGTGGGATACGAAATGATGGGTGAATCTCAACGTGATATCACTCCTGAGAAAAGCGCTCAAATGTTAAGAGATTTATCTGATGTACATTATAAAAGCAAATAATATACTGGGATGGAAGACCAAATTCAGTATAGATTCAAGCTATAGAAAGTGCTAGGAAAGGGTACAAAAAGGAAGGTCTAAATAGGTTTTATTTTTTGCAGACATTAATAAATAAGAATACAAATAGGAAAACATATTTTTAGAGTATAAATTATTTTAAATTACTAACAATAAACATTTTATGGAAACAGGTTTTGGATTTATAGATTATGCGGTTTTTTCCGCTTACGCATTACTAATTTTGGGAGTTGGCTTATGGGTATCACGAGATAAGGATGGTCAGCAAAAAAATGCTGAAGATTATTTTCTTGCGAGTAAATCATTACCATGGTGGGCAATTGGTTCGTCATTAATTGCGGCAAATATTTCTGCAGAACAATTTATCGGGATGTCAGGTTCTGGTTTTGCTTTAGGTTTGGCAATTGCTTCTTATGAATGGATGGCTGCTTTTACTTTAATCATAGTTGGAAAATATTTTCTGCCTATCTTCATTGAAAAAGGAATATATACTATTCCTGAATTTGTTGAGAAACGTTTTTCTACAAATCTGAAAACAATTTTAGCCGTATTTTGGATTGCTTTATATGTATTTGTAAATCTAACCACTGTATTGTATTTAGGTGGATTAGCTATTGAGACAATCTTAGGTATAAATATTATGTATGCTATTATTGGATTAGCACTATTTTCTGCGGCTTATTCTTTATATGGCGGACTTTCAGCTGTTGCTTGGACAGATGTAATTCAAGTAGTTTTCTTGGTTTTAGGAGGTTTAGTAACTACTTATTTGGCCTTAAATACAGTTTCTGATGGAGCTGGAATGTGGGCAGGATTACAACATATTTACCATGCAGCACCAGACCGTTTTGTGATGATTTTAGACAAATCGAATCCTGAATATATGAATCTTCCTGGTATTGGAGTTTTAGTTGGTGGACTTTGGGTTGCTAATATATATTATTGGGGTTTTAATCAATATATTATCCAAAGAACATTGGCTGCAAAATCGTTGCGTGAAGCTCAAAAAGGAATTTTATTAGCAGCTTTTTTAAAATTGATTATCCCTTTGATTGTGGTAATTCCTGGAATTGCAGCTTATGTAATTATTAATGATCCAACTATTATGGCTAGATTAGGAGCCTCTGCAATGGAAAACTTGCCGGGAATAGGAACTGCAGATAGAGCTTATCCCTGGTTATTGCATTTCTTGCCAGCAGGATTAAAAGGATTGGCTTTTGCTGCATTAGCTGCTGCCATTGTATCTTCGTTAGCTTCTATGTTGAACTCAACTTCTACCATTTTTACAATGGATATTTACAAGCAATATATTAATCCTAATGCAGGTGACAAAAAAACAGTAAATGTGGGTCGTCTTTCTGGAGGTATTGCATTATTAATTGCGGTTATTATGGCACCACTTTTAGGAGGAATTGATCAAGCATTCCAATACATCCAAGAATATACAGGGATTGTAAGTCCAGGTATCTTAGCTGTTTTTGTATTGGGATTGTTTTGGAAAAAAACAACAAACAAAGCGGCTATTTGGGGAGCATTATTCTCTATTCCGATTGCTATGTTCTTTAAAATTGGACCAAAAGGTTGGGTTGCAGGAAGTGGAATGGAATCTTTTTTCCCAACGTTGCCTTGGATGGATCAAATGGGATATACTGCGGTTTTAACTATGATTTTAATTGCAATCATTAGCTTGATCGAAAATAAAGGAAAAGAGGATGCAAAAGGAATTCCTTTGACTAAAGAGTTATTTAAAACAAGTCCTTTATTCAACATCTGTTCCTTTGCAATAATGATTATCTTGGTTGTAGCTTATGCAGCTTTCTGGAAATAATTCAACACAGAAACTATCATTACAACAAACGGTTTTTTTATAATATTAATTAAAGAATTAGCCTGTTTTTAGCTATGAGTATTGGTTATTTTTTAAGATTTTAACACTAATAGACATCTAATGTTTATGCCTTTTTAAAAATAATAATGAAAAAAATAATAGTACAATTTCGATTAGTTTTTGTGACAATAATCTCATTGCTAATTTATTCTTGCAGTGGAGCCCAAACACCTGAGCCAACACCTGAACCTACTCCCATACCACCAACTTTTGCGTTTTTAAAAGGGGCTGATGTGGGCTGGTTGCCACAAATGGAAGCCACAGGATTCAAATTTTATGATACTGATGGTTCACAAAAAGATTGTTTGCAATTGCTGAAAGATAGAGGAATAAATACCATTCGTCTTCGTGTTTGGGTAAATCCATCTAACGATAAAGCTAGCGGACATTGTAGCCCAGCCGAAACTGTCGTGATGGCTGTTCGTGCCAAAAATATGGGAATGCGTATTATGATTGACTTTCACTATAGTGATTCGTGGGCAGATCCAGCTAAACAAACCAAACCTGCCGCTTGGGCAAGCCATCCTTTTGTAGAGTTGCAAAATGATGTGTATCAACATACTTATGATGTTTTGACAGCCTTGAAATCCGCTGGTGTAACTCCAGAATGGGTGCAGATTGGCAACGAAATTCCTAGTGGAATGCTTTGGCCAGAAGGAAGCACTTCAAATTGGGGTCAATTGGCACTATTATTAAATAAAGGATACGAAGCAACAAAAGCAATAGATGCATCAATCAAAGTTATTGTTCACGTGGATCAAGGAAATGATAATGCAAGATTCAGATGGTTTTTTGATAATGCGAAAGCTAATAATGTAAAATATGACGTGATTGGAATGTCGTATTATCCTTATTGGATAAAAAGTGATTATACGGCTACGATTGCTGACTTGGAGAATAATCTAAAAGATATGGTTTCAAGGTACGGAAAAGAAGTGATGGTTGTTGAGGTTGGAGGCGATTATACATTAGTTCAAAACACTAAAGATATGCTCGTTGCTGTTATAAATGCTGTAAAAGCTGTTCCAAATAACAAAGGGCTTGGCGTTATTTATTGGGAACCCGAAGGCGAAAAAAGTTGGAGTGGTTATCAATTGAATGCTTGGCAATCTGACGGAAAACCTTCGCCTGCTTTAGATGCTTTTAAATAATAGTAAATATCAAAAATGAACAAAATTTTATTACCGATATCTGGGAAATTGGCATTTCTAATTTTATGCTTTGTCTTAAATGGATATAATGCAAACGCTCAAAAAAAAATAAACTTTGATGAAGGTTGGAAGTTTCATTTTGGAAATGCAGCCAATCCAGACAAGGATTTTAATTATAGTACGGCCACTATTTTTTCTAAATCAGGATCGGCTCCTAAAACAGCGATTGATCCAAAATTTATAGATACTACTTGGACGCCTATAAACGTGCCGCACGATTGGGCAGTGGGTTTGCCATTTGAAAATTCTGCCAATTTTGATGTAGAATCTCATGGCTATAAACCAGTTGGCGGCTTTTATCCCGAAACAAGCATTGGTTGGTATCGTAAACATTTTTCTGTAACTAGAGACAATATAAATAGTCGTTTCCAAATTCAATTTGACGGAATCTTTCGCAATGCCTCCATCTGGTTAAATGGTTTTTATGTGGGCACAAATAGTAGTGGCTATGTCGGAAAATCTTATGATGTAACTGATTATATTAATTTTGATAAAGAAAATGTATTGGTTGTAAGGGTTGATGCGACCCAATATGAAGGTTGGTTCTATGAAGGAGCTGGAATTTATAGACACGTATGGCTCAATCAATACAACAATTTGCACATCCCGGAAGATGGCTTGTATGTAGTTCCTGAAGTCAAAGGAAAAAAGGCAGCAATAAACATTCAAACAACAGTTGAAAATAAAAATCTAAATGCTTCCCAATGTGTTGTTTTCTCATACATCACAGATAGAAATGGAAAAATAGTAGCCAAAACTGGGGTGCAAAAAGTTTCTCTTCCAGTAAATGGTAAAATAATTGTCAAGCAAAAGTTGAACATAAATAACCCCCATTTATGGTCATTGGAGGATCCTTATTTGTATAGAGCGGTTTCGGTTGTTGAGCAAGATGGACAAATTGTCAATCAAGCCAAAAGCAAATTTGGAGTCAGAACAATACGATTTGATGCCAAAGAGGGTTTCTTCCTAAATGGGAAACACATCAAAATTAAAGGAACTAACAACCATCAAGATCATGCTGGAATCGGTAGTGCCTTACCAGATTATATGCACTATTATCGCATTAAATTATTAAAAGAAATGGGGTCTAATGCGTATAGAACTAGCCACAATGCACCTACACCAGAACTCCTTGAAGCCTGCGACAGTTTAGGAATGCTCGTTTTAGACGAGCAACGTTTACTCAACAGTAGCCCAGAATATATAGATCAATTCGAGCGATTGATGCTGAGAGACCGAAATCATCCTTCTGTATTTCTTTGGTCGATTGGAAACGAAGAAGGATGGATTCAGAAAACCGAACAAGGCAAAAAAATTGCACAAACACTATTGGCCAAACAAAAAGAACTTGATCCTTCCAGAACGAGTACTTATGCTGCAGATATGGGGAATGAATTCAAAGGTGTAAACGAAGTGATTCCGATTCGCGGATTCAATTATCGTCAATTTGCCGTTGCCGATTATCATAAAGAGCATCCCAATCAACCCCTGATTGGAACTGAAATGGGAAGTACCGTTACAACTCGTGGAATTTATGAAAAGGACAGTATCAGAGCCTATGTTCCTGATCAGGATATAACGGCACCTTGGTGGGCTAGCAAAGCAGAAGATTGGTGGAAACTGGCCGCAGAAAACGACTATTGGCTGGGTGGTTTTGTATGGACTGGTTTTGATTATCGGGGAGAACCAACACCTTATAAATGGCCAAATATCAATTCTCATTTTGGAATTTTGGATGTTTGCGGTTTTCCAAAAAATATTTATTACTACTATCAAAGTTGGTGGACAGACGAAGATGTTTTACACATTTCTCCGCATTGGAACTGGCCTGAAAAAATAGGGCAACCCATTGATGTATGGGTGAATTCCAATGCCGATAACGTGGAATTGTTTTTAAACGGGAAAAGTTTAGGAAAAAAAGTAATGCCAAGAAATAGTCATTTGCAATGGGAAGTGAATTACGAACCTGGAACTTTAGAAGCAATTGCTTATAAAAAAGGCAAAAAACTAACTTCAAAAGTGGAGACAACAGGTCAAGTTTATAATGTTGTATTGACTCCCGACAAAAATATGCTGACTGCTGACGGGAAAGATGCTACGGTGATTAATATTTCTCTTACGGATGAAAAGGGAAGAGAAGTTCCTGATGCCGATAATAGGGTACGCTTTTATCTTTCAGGAGATGCTAAAATAATTGGCGTAGGAAATGGTGATCCAAGTTCTCACGAACCTGATAAATGCAGTGATGGTGCTTGGCAGCGAAGTGCATTCAACGGGAAATGTCAGGTAATTATTCAATCCGGAAAAACAACAGGTTCTGTAAAATTGGAAGCAAAATCAAACGGATTACAATCTGCATCAACAAACATTACCCTTAAATAATCAACGAATTCAAAATTTAAGTATTAGCTAAAATTTAATGTCGTATTTTAATGAATTCCTTTGCCACAGATTTGCTTCGCCTGT
Organism: Flavobacterium sp.; assembly: GCF_028712645.1. Taxonomy (GTDB): domain Bacteria; phylum Bacteroidota; class Bacteroidia; order Flavobacteriales; family Flavobacteriaceae; genus Flavobacterium. The sequence goes on from NZ_JAQTPQ010000002.1 coordinate 15,334, forward strand.
TCGTTATCACTCGGGTCTCAGATTGGCACAGATTAATTCGGTAAAGCTTAAAAATCTTTTTAATCCTTCTAATCTGTGGCAAAAACTCTTTTTAATAATTGCGACATTATATCTTTCTCGTTACTTATGAAGAAAAAGTGTGAAACTAATTCAGTTTAGTTTCACACTTTTTTTATTACATAAGTCACGATTCCCCAAATGATGAGTTCATTTTCTTCGGTGACTTTTATGGGAGAATAGCTGGGGTTTTCGGGCATTAAATACAAACAATCTTTTTCTTTTTGAATGCGTTTTACGGTGAATTCTCCATCAATAAAGCAAATGGCAATTTTGTTATTCTGTGGCTCCAAACTTCGATCTACCACGAGAACATCTTTGTCGTTGATTCCGGCGTCAATCATCGAATTCCCTTTGACTTTGATGTAAAAAGTAGCCAAAGGATTCGTGCTTAATTCTTTATTCAAATCAATATTGGTTTCCATAAAATCAGCCGCAGGCGAAGGAAATCCAGCCGAAACCCCTTCTTTTACGAAAGGAAATCTAAGTTCGCTTTCGAAATTAGGTTTGAAAAAAGTTAGTTTTTGCGCTTTATTTACTGACATCGTATTTCGAGAATATCGTTGAAATTAGTAGTATATTTGGGTGACAGATGATTCTGGTTCATATTCCAAGTCAGGTTTAAATTCTGAGTAGCCAATTTCACTTTCGTATCGCCAATTTTGGTATTCAATTTGTCCATTGCTTGCATCAAAGCTAAATGTTTTGGATTTTCTTCGTCGAATAATTGAAACTGTTTTTGGTTTTCGTCAATCAATTCAGTAACAATTACACCCGCTTTTTTGAACTTCATATTTTCGTTTCCTCTATGCAATTTTTTCAGCATTTCAATCGCCATATTTGAAATGGTCAGCGTCGAATTCGTTGCAAAAGGTAGCGTAACCGCCATGTTAAAATAATATTTTGAGGTTTGAATTGTATGTTTGTCAACGACCAACATCACAATAATAGTGTGACAACAAGATTTTTGTTTTCGTAGTTTCTCCGCACAAACCGATGCAAATGTAGCCACGCGTTCGCGCAACAAATCAAAATCGGAAATTTGTTTGGGAAAACTTCGGGTAGTGGTAATGCTTTTCTTTTGGTCGATAATTGGGTCTAATTCCAAAACCGATTTTCCTTCTAGTTCATATTTCAAACGCATTCCCACAACGCCCATTTCTTTCTTGATCCAAGCTTCGTGTTGAGGTTGAACAAAATCGAAAGCGGTATTGATGTTTCGCAATTTTACTTTTTTAATCATTCGATAACCAATGCCCCAAACATCCTCAATCTTTGTCCATTTCAGGGCTTTGATGCGTTTTTCTTCGGTGTCGATTATATAAACTCCCGAAGTTCTATCTTGAAATTTCTTCGCAATTTTGTTGGCGACTTTCGATAGAACTTTGGTTTCGGCAAAGCCAATACAAACAGGAATGCCAACCCATTTTTGCACTCTACGTTTTATTTGAAGTCCATAATTATGATAATCTGAAATGGTCAATCCATCAAAATTCAGGAAAGCTTCATCAATGCTGTAGATTTCCAGATTAGGTGTAAATTGGTTTAAAATCGCCATCACTCGATTGCTCAAATCGCCATAAAGTGGATAATTCGAAGAGAATAATTTGATGTTTTTTTCTTTGACCAAATTTTTAATTTGAAATGCAGGTGCGCCCATTGGAACGCCAACGACCTTGGCTTCGTTACTTCTAGAAATCACGCAACCATCGTTATTAGATAAAATCGCAACCGGTTTTCCGTTGAATTTCGGTTGAAAAACACGTTCGCAGGAAGCGTAAAAATTATTGCAATCGACTAAAGCATACATTGTGTAAAATTACAGAATAGCCTATAATTGTGATGTGGATAAAAAGTTAATTTTGATGATTGTTGATAAAAATTTTGATGCGTTTTTTTGACTTTCCAAAAAGCAATCATATTATTACTCTAGAACGGAACGCAGTTCTTTACGATATTGTGAGGCACTCTTACCTGTAAATTCTTGGAATGATTTATTGAAGTAGCTAAAGTTATTGAAACCACTTTCGAAGCTGATCTCGGTAATGCTTATGCGTTTTTCCGCTAATAGTTTGGAGGCGTGTACCAAGCGATATTCATTGACAAACTTCGTAAATGTTTTATGAGTTATTTTCTTGAAATAGCGGCAAAAAGAAGGAACGGTCATACTGACCAATGCTGCCACTTCCTCTAAAGTGATTTGTTCTTGAAAATTATCTTTTACAAAGTTGAAAATCGTATTTATTTTGTCATTGTCCTGCATTTGCATGTGCATTGAAAATCCTTCGGCATTCAAAACCTTGAATTCGGTGGCTTCTTCCATTTCATTTAGAATAGAAAGCAAAGTGAGCAATCTTTCAAACGGCAATTGGTTTTCAATAAGTTCTATTTTGTTTCCTATTCTTTTTTTTGTTTCACCAATAAAAACAAGACCAGATTTGGCTCTATGGAAAAGATGCTGAATATTTTTCATTTCTGAAATCCCCAAAAAATCAACTCCCAAAAAGTCTGGTTTCATGTGTATCACCGTTTCTTTGGTATTTCCAGTTTTTTCATCGGTAAAACCACAATGGGGCAAGTTGCTTCCTATAAGTATTAGACTGCCAGTGGTGTAATAAGAAATATGGCTTCCTACTTGGCGTTTGCCTGTGCCTCCGTTTACATATACCAATTCGATTTCGGGATGATAATGCCAAAAGTGGGCTTGGCTATTCTCATTTTCGACATATTTAGTCAAAGTGAAGGAACTCCCGAACGATGGTTCTATCATTTCTAGGGTAGGAAGTATCTTTTTCATAGTACTAAGAATTTAAATCAATGCAAAATTAACTCTAATTAACACACAATTGTCTTTTTTAACCTATTTCGTTTTCGTAAAAGGTAATATACCATACAAATAAGAAAATAGGGTGTTGTTATGCTCTGAATCACTCCAATATCTTTGCCTTATCAAACCATAATAAATTTAAAAAAAAACAATTATGAAAAAGATTTTAAAATTTAGTTTAGTGTTGGTAGTAGCATTTACAACTATGAACTTACACGCAGGTACTGTTGATTTTACAATTGGAGTAAAAAAAGAACAGGGAAAGATTGTAACTTTTGCTTTGGAAAATATGATAAGTACTATTGATTTATCTATATATGATGCAGAAGGTAAACTGATTCATTCTGAAAAGGTGAATTCGAAAAAGAATATTAATAGAACCTATGATTTGAATGCTTTGCCAAAAGGAACTTATTTCTTAGAAGTTGAATCTGATTTTAAAATTTCTAGATATATAATTTCAGTTATTGGGGAAACGGCTTCATTATCAACTGAACCAACTTCAGAAATTTACAAACCAACATTTGTATCCAAAGAGGGATTGGTATGGGTAGGTCTTTTTAATGTAGATAAATCTCCTGTAAACATTAAAATTTTCGATAAAGACGACAATGAAGTTTATGATAGCAAAGAGGTTTTAGATCAAAACGTGAAAAAAGTTTTTGACATCAACTATAATAATAGTGAAGAATACACTTTTGTAGTTACAGATAACGACAGAACTTTTACAAAAACATTTGGAAAAAGATAGTAATTCAACAATTCTTTTTTTTTAGAAACAGCTCCATTTTTGGAGCTGTTTTTATTTTTTTAGGTTTCCTAGAATCCCAACTGGCTTGAACAGCAGTCAAACCGTTAGAAGGATATTCAATAAAAAATTCAGGTTAATTCTCCAAAAGAAAAATAAATAAGCCCAAATCGTGACTTGGCTCAACCCAAGATTTTCCAACGAATTGTTTTGGTGTTGTTTGCCATTTGTAATATTTTATTTTGTTTGAAAAAACCTTTCTATAACAACAGCCGTAAACATCCTCGCACCAGTATCATTCATGTGACCGCAGGAAGAAAAATATTGATCACCTTGAACGACATTTTCCAGATTGTGAATTTCAGGATAAATTTTGTTTGCCTTTTCAAAATAGTCCATTCCTTTTACATTAGAACACATTGGCGTCATTACAGCGATTAGAGTGTAATTGTTTTGCTTGCAAATTTGCTTGATTTCCTCGTAGTATTTATTGTGAATGGGTTTCAAAGCAGTCAAATCATTTTTCATATTTCCAGGTTTGTGTCCCAAAGGATGATAACCCAAATGGTCTAAAATATTCGTCGGTTTGCCAGTTGCAGTATTGTACATTTCTCGGAAACCAATAAGCGCATCAAAATCAATATAACGATAAAAAGGAATATAATACAATTCATTAAAGTTTTCTAGCTTTAAAAAATGGTTTTTTATTACTTCGGAATGATGAATGTAGGGTAGAAATTTTGCAGCAATCATATCGGATTCTTTTTCGTTGCAAAGTCCTAAATCAGCTTCCAGAATCACGGTTTTGATTTGATATTTTCTTTCTGCCATCAATTTTAGCATTAGCGAAGCCTCGAATAAATGTGCGCCACTCATCCCATAATTGAAAGTTTTAAGTCCTTTCTTTTCAAATAATTCGGGTACAAAATGATTATTAGCTCTTGACGAACCCAAAATTACCACATCATAATTCTTAGCTTTGGAATTGAATACATTTTCCACTTTTCCACGATTGGAAGAATGCAAATACACCGTCGTGTAAGTCCAATCCAGCGCTACTAAAATCACTAGAATAGTGAATAGAATTTTGACAACTAATGTTATAAATTTCTTCATTAGAATTGGAAATAAATAAATTCTTTATAATCCGCATAAGTTCCCAAAGCGATAATTGCTAAGAGACACAAAGCCATTTTTAACCAACTGTATTTTCCTGAAATGGGTTCTATTTTGAATCGGCTGTTCCATTCCACCAAAACAAATGCAAAGACGAGCAACAGCACTTCGTAATTGTAACGTTCGTTTTCTAGATATTGCGTTGCGAAAGTCCAGTTGGTAAAGATTCTTTCAATATAATCAAAAGCAATGCTTATGGATTTTGCCTTAAAAAATATCCAAGCCAAACACGTCATCGAAAAAGTGGCGAGAATACTAAAAAACACTTTTATGGAATTGAAATCCCAATTCAGTTCGGCCGTTTCCATATTGTTTCGGTTTGTTCCCAATAACAATGAAGGTAAAAAATACAAGGCGTTGATAAATCCCCAAGCTAGAAAAGTCCAATTGGCTCCGTGCCAAAAACCACTCACTACAAATATGATGAATACATTTCGGACTTGTTTCCATTTGCTTCCACGGCTTCCGCCAAGGGGAATGTACAAGTAATCTCGAAACCAAGACGATAATGAAATATGCCAACGACGCCAAAACTCGGCAATATCTCTTGAAAAATAAGGATAATTGAAGTTTCGCAACAAGTCTAATCCAAACAATTTCGACATTCCCAAAGCCATATCCGAATATCCTGAAAAGTCGCCATAAATTTGGAATGCAAAATAAACTGCGCCCAAAATCAAGGAAAAAGAATTCATCGAAGTGTAATTGTCAAAAATAGCATTAACATAAGTGGCGCAAGTGTCGGCAATCACTACTTTTTTTACCAATCCCCAAATAATTTGGTAAACACCTTCTTTGGCTTTTTCGAAATCGAAATTTCTTTTCAGTTTTACTTGTGGCAATAAATGCGTGGCTCTTTCGATTGGTCCAGCCACCAAAAGCGGAAAATAACTTACGAACAAGGCATAATCAATTACATTTTTCTCGGACTGAATTCTTTTGTAGTAAATGTCAATCACGTACGAAAGTCCGTGAAAAGTATAGAAAGAGATTCCAACGGGAAGAATAACATTCAATAAAAGTGGACTGGATTTTATACCAATATTGCTTAATGCTTCTGCAAAGGAAAAGGCAAAAAAATTGTAGTATTTGAAAATTGCCAAGAATCCAAGATTAAAAACGATGCTCAACCAAAACCAAAATTTTCGACTTTTTTCCTGTGTACTTTTTTCTATTTGGATTCCTGTGAAATAACATAAAAGGGTAGAAAACAATAGCAAAAATAAGAATCGCCAATCCCAACAAGAATAAAAATAATAACTCACTACAACCAGAAATGTGTTTTGAGCACTTTTTGTTTTACTGAAAACAAGCCAATAGAGTAAAAACACTATTGGTAAGAAAACAGCAAAGGGTAATGAGTTAAAAAACATATTTTGGTTGTATAATGAAGACAAAAACCACCACGCTTATAGGCAGGATGGTTTATTATCTTATATTTTAAAAAAAATTACCGCAGATTCACAGATTTTAAAATTTATCAAAAATCTGCGAATCTGCGGTTAAATTATTTTTGTAATCATACTGACTTTTTATCCCAATAAATCCAATACCACAGAAGGGAATAAACCTAAAATAATATTCAGAAGAATTGCCACAACTGCCACTGCATAAAACACAAACGGAGTTTTTGTAGTCTCTTCATTTGGTTCTTTGCCAAACATTGCCAAAATTAACTTGAAATAATAACCCACACTTATTATTGAGTTGATAACTGCTGCGATTACAATTACTAAATAACCCGCTTGAATGGTTTGATTGAACAAAACCATTTTGGCAAAAAATCCAGCAAAAATTGGTATTCCAGCCATCGAAAGTAAAGCTGATGTAAGAACGACTGCCAATAATGGATTGGTTTTTCCCAAACCGTTGAAGTTTTCGATAGCTTCGTTATCCTTGTTTTTGCAAACGTATAAAATCACCGCAAAAGCAGCAATTCCAGCTAATGAATATGCCGTAGCATAATACAATAAACTTCCTGCCGAAGTACTGATGCTTAACAAAGCCATCAACATAAAACCAGCGTGTGAAATTCCGGAGAAAGCCAACATACGTTTCACGTTGGTTTGTCTCAACGCCATTATATTTCCAACAGTCATCGAAGCAATTGAGATAACAATAATGATATTGATAAATGCATCCGAAAGGTCAGCATTCATAGCTGTAAGCAATTTATATAAAGTTGCCATTGCAACTACTTTTACCAAAGTACTCATTGTTGCAGTTGTCAAAGCAGGTGAACCTTCATAAACATCAGGAGCCCAAAAATGGAAAGGAACGGCAGCAATTTTGAAAAGCATTCCAATAGTAACCAATGAAACTCCTATTGGAAACCAAGAAGGCAATTCGGCAGAGCGAGACCAATCTGTAATTTCTGCAATGTCAAAAGTTCCCATTGCACCGTAAATCAAACAAATTCCGAACAATATAATTCCAGAAGCAAAGGAACCCATCAAGAAATATTTCATTCCAGCTTCGTTGCTTTTTATATTTGTTCTCTTGCTTGCGGCAAGAATATACAAGGAAATAGACAAAATTTCGATTCCTAAAAAGAACATTGCCAAGTTTCCAAAAGAGACCATTGCGATTGCACCAGCTAACATAAATATTTTTATGGCAATAAAATCTGATATTTTTGTTTGGTGATCTTCGTAGAAATCGTGACTCAACGCCACCAAGAAAATGGTAAGAACAATAAACAATGCTGAAAATGCAGATGAAAACTGGCTCACCACAATCATATTATTGTGATAACTCGCAGGAGAATTAAATTCGGAGTAGGTTAATCCAAGAATTGCCAATAATCCAATAATTGTTACTGGGACAATGGCTTTTCTGAAATTTAAAATTTCAAATAAAAGGCATAAAACACCTAATCCTGTTATAGCTATTAATGTATTCATTTTTTTATTTGACTTAGTTAAATCTGTTTACTTGAGTTAAAATATTTTCTAGACTTGGTGTAATCAAGTCCATAATTGGTTTTGGATATAATCCAAAAAAGAATAAAACGGCAATGATAAGAACCAAAGACAATCCTTCGTTGAAAGTCACATCATTGAAAACTTTAGCATTGGTTTCACCCAACATTACGTGTTGAAACATTCTCAACATATAGTAAGCTCCTAAAATGATGGTTGTTCCACCAAGGAGTGCAAACCAAATATTCACTTGAGAAAGGCTAAATAAAACGGTAAATTCTCCAACAAAGTTGAATGTTGATGGCAAAGCAACCGACGCTAACACCAAAATCATAAACATTGAAGTTAATTTTGGAGATTGTGCACGAATGCCTCCCATTTCGGAAATTTTTCTTGTTTCGTATCTTCTAAAAATGATTTCGGCAACAAGAAACAAACCGACAATAACAAATCCGTGTGCTATCATTTGTAAAACCGCTCCACGCAATCCGTCAAGAGTTAAAGTATAGGAACCTGCAGCTATTAACCCGACGTGTGCCAAGGAAGAATAAGCTAGTAATTTTTTTAAATCTTTTTGTCTTAAAGCCAAGATTGAACCATAGATTACACCTACAAGTCCAAGACCAATAGAAAGTGTCATCAATTCTTTTGCAGCAATGGGTGCAATAGGTAATTGCCAACGAATAACGCTGTACAATCCCATTTTTAACATAATTCCCGAAAGTAACATTGTACCTACGGTTGGTGCTTTTTGATACACTTTTGCTTGCCAAGTATGAAATGGAATCAATGGTATTTTGATGGCATAAGCCAAGAAGAAAGCCAAGAAAATCCAGAATTGTTCTTTCGAACTTAAGTTTGCTTTTACTAAATCGTTAATTAATAAGCTTCCCGCTTTTTGGTATAAATAAATAAAAGCAACTAGCATAAACAAGGAACCAGCAAGTGTGTAAATAAAGAATTTCACCACCGCTTTTTTGCGTTCTTCTGCATCACCATTACCCCAAACCAAAGCGATGAAGTAAATAGGAATCAATGATAACTCCCAAAAAATATAGTATAAAAGTCCATCAGAAGCCAAGAAAGTTCCTGACATTGCAAAAGTCATAAACAAGATTAATGCGTAAAAAGCTTTTGAGTTTTTATAATTATTACCAAAAGAAGAATAGATGATAATTGGTGTCAAAGCAGTTGTAAGCAAAAGCATCGCTAGTGAAAGTCCGTCTGCATGTAAGGCGAAATAAATTTTTGGTTTAGAAATCCAAGGTAATATAAAGTCAATTTCGTTTCCTAAATTGTATTGGCTTAATAAACAAATTGATCCGAAAAATGCAGTTAATCCAAAAAGTAAAGCCACTTTTGGAGCCCATTTATCGCCCGAAAAATATGTAGCAAACGCTCCAACAAGTAGTATGATTAATAGTGTAGTTACATCCATTATTTAAAAATTATTTTGATAGTAGAAATAGGTTAATATGGCACAAACTCCTATAACAAAGGCGAAAAGATAAAAACCAATACTTCCGTTTTGTAATTTTTTCCCTTGGAAAGCCAATTCGTTGGTTGCTTTTCCTAATCCAAAAACCATTGCAGATAAAGTTGTCTCGACAGTATCTCTGAAGAAATTAGACAAGAAATTAACTGGTTTTACAAAAATAGCATCATAAATTTCGTCAACATAATATTTGTTATACAAAACTTTGGTTAAGCCAGTGATTTCGGCATCTTCGTTCGGAATTACACTGTTTTTAATGTATTTCATACGAGCATATAGTATTCCAGCAATCGCACCAACAGTAGCAATTGCCATCAAGGTATATTCGGTAGTTCCTAATGAATGTTCTTCGTGAACAACTTTCGAAAATAGGGGCGATAAATAATTATTCAACCAAGTGTTTCCTGGAAAATTAATCAAACCTCCTACGAAAGATAAAATGGCAAGAACAATTAAAGGCAAAGTAATTAAACTTGGACTTTCGTGTAAATGGTGTTCTTGTTCTGAAGTTCCCCTAAAGCTTTTGAAAAATGTTAAATACATTAATCTAAACATATAAAACGCTGTCATTATCGATGCTACAGAACCAATTACCCATAAAGTTGGGTTTTGGTGAAAAGCTGTCATTAATATTTCGTCTTTCGACCAAAATCCTGCCAACGGAAAAATTCCAGAAATCGCTAACGAAGCAATCATCATTGTCCAAAAAGTGATAGGCATTGCTTTTTTCAAACCACCCATTTTTCGCATATCTTGTTCGCCACCCAAACCGTGAATTACAGATCCTGAACCTAAGAACAAACAAGCTTTGAAGAAAGCGTGTGTAATTACGTGGAAAACAGCAACTCCATAAGCGCCCAAACCTAAAGCCAAAAACATTAATCCCAGTTGTGAAACAGTAGAATAAGCCAAAACTTTTTTGATGTCTGTTTGTGTCAATGCTATTGTTGCAGCAACTAATGAAGTTACAGCACCAATAATTGCTATAATATTTTGAACACTTGGAGCCATATCAAACAAGAAATTTAATCTTGTAATCATAAATATACCAGCTGTAACCATCGTAGCTGCGTGAATCAATGCAGAAACTGGAGTTGGTCCAGCCATTGCATCAGGCAACCAAGTATACAAAGGAATTTGCGCCGATTTTCCGGAAGCTCCAATAAATAAAGCCAAAGCAGCAAGCGCAATCCAAAAATCATTTACATCACTTGCAGTAGTAATTATGCTTTTTAAACTTGTAAAATCTAATGTATTGAATAAAGAACCTACAATGAATATTCCGATTAAAAATCCTAAATCACCAATTCTATTCATAATGAAAGCTTTTTTAGCAGCATCATTAAAAGCTTGGTTTTTGTACCAAAAACCAATTAATAAATAGGAGCAAAGACCAACGCCTTCCCAACCTATAAACATCACTAGTAAATTACTTCCAATTACCAAGGTAATCATAAAGAATATGAACAGATTTAAATAAGCAAAAAAGGAATGCATCTTCTCATCGTCGTGCATATAACTTATCGAGTACAAATGAATCAACGCCCCGATTCCTGTAACGAACAACAACCAAATTAATGACAATTGGTCTAATAAGAAACCAAAATTGATTTTGAATCTTTGTATCGAAATCCATTCAAACAAATTGATTTGAATAGCTTCTTTTGTTTGGTTTATTTGCAAGAAAAAATAAATTGTAACCGCAAATGAAACTACGACAGAAAGTGTTCCCACAATTCCTACAATGCTTTTACCCGCTTTTTTACCCAGGAAAACATTGAACAAAAATCCTAAGAAAGGAGAAAGTAATAAGACTAAAATTAAACTTGTATCCATTGAAAATTATCCTTTTAAATTTTTTAAATTCCCTACGTCTATCGTTCCCAAATTTCTGAATACGGAAACTAGAATTGCCAATCCAACGGCAACTTCTGCGGCAGCTACAGCCATCGAGAAAAACACAAAAACTTGTCCTTGGGCATCTTGATGATAGGTTGAAAAAGCCACAAACAAAAGATTCACAGCATTCAACATTATTTCTATTGACATAAATACGATAATGGCATTTCGTCTATACAAAACTCCAAAAACGCCAATACAAAAAAGTATTACGCTAAGGAATATATAGTTTTCGATCCCAATTTGATTTAGAATATTTTCCATTTTATTTCTCGTTATTTTCTTTTTTAGACAATAAAACCGCTCCAATCATTGCAACTAAAAGTAATATAGATGCAAATTCAAAAGGCACCATATATTCATTCAGCAGCACTTTACCCAATATTTTTATAGATTGGTAATCTTCGCCAGTTATCACATATTCTCCAACAATTGGTTTAGAATTTATAAAAATGGCGATTAAAATTAGTGACATTAAGCAAAACAAAACAATTGCTCCCAATCGTGTAACTCTAGGTTTATGCATTTCATTTTCCTTGTTCAAATTCATCAACATTATTGTAAATACAATCAGAATCATAATCGCTCCCGTGTAAACAATGAAATTGACTATCGCTAAAAATTGCGCATTCAAAAGCAAATAATGTCCTGTGATTGAGGTAAAACAGATTACTAAATAAATAGCGCTGTGCATTGGGTTTTTGCTGTAAATCGTTAAAAAAGCTGTCGCTAATGTGATAACAGACAACACAAAAAATATAATTTGTATGGGTGTTGCATTGGCGATATCAGGAATGTGTATCATTAGTTGGCGTTGTTAAGTTGTGCATTTTTCATTGCGATATCTAATGGCATTACTAGTTTATCTTTCCCGAAAATAAAATCTTCTCTATTATAACTTGCAGGAACTAATTCTTTTGAAATTGTTAGATAAATTGCATCTTTCGGGCAAGCTTCTTCACACAATCCACAAAAGATGCAGCGCAACATATTGATTTCATATATCTCCGCATATTTTTCTTCTCGGTACAAATGTTTCTCGTCGGCTTTACGCTCTGCAGCTTTCATTGTTATGGCTTCGGCAGGGCAAGATAAAGCACACAAACCACAAGCAGTACAGTTTTCACGACCTTGTTCGTCACGTTTCAACATATGTCGACCGCGATAAACAGGACTCATAGTACGAACCTGTTCTGGAAATTGAATGGTTGCTTTTTTTCTAAAAAAGTGTTTTATAGTAATCCATAGACCTTTGAAAATGGCTATGAGATACAGTCGTTCGAAAAAAGTCATCTCTTTATTTGAGACTACCTTTTTTCTTCCGGAAAGTGATATTTCTTGTATTGACATTTTTTATTTTTTTTGAAGCTTTATCCTGCTATCCACTTGTATCTTTTGTTCTGAACCCCAGAACAAAAGGATACCGTTTCTATCAGGGCTAGGGCATTTGTATTTTAATTAAAATCCTAAATAAGCCATTATTTCTACTCTCAAAAGAACAATTCCTGTAATTATGATATTAAAAATCGAAAGAGGGATTAAAATTCTCCAACCCAAATGCATCAATTGATCGTATCTAAATCTTGGAATAGTCCATCGAACCCACATATAAAAGAATATAAATCCACATAATTTTATAAATAGAGCCGTAATTCCTAATACGTTCGCGATGTTTACACCCCAATTTTCAACAACCCAACTCATTCCAGGATAATTGTATCCTCCAAAGAATAAAACTGCCAAAATTGTTGATGAAATAAACATATTAGCATATTCAGCAAATAAGTAAAAACCCATTTTCATTGATGAATATTCAGTGTGATAACCTCCAATTAATTCCGTTTCGCATTCCGCTAAATCAAAAGGCGTTCTGTTTGTTTCTGCAAAAGCACAAATCAAGAATATTAAAAAAGATAGGGGTTGGTAAAAAACATTCCAATTCATTCCAGATTGTTGAATCGAAATTTCTTTTAAACTTAAAGTCCCAGTCATCATTAATAAAGCCACAACCGATAATCCCATAGCGACTTCATAAGAAACCATTTGAGAAGCGGCACGAATTGCTCCAAGTAATGAAAATTTATTATTCGATGCCCATCCTCCAATCATAATTCCATAAACTCCCACTGAAACCACTCCGAAAATGTACAAAACAGCAACATTGATATCCGTAGCTTGTAGTAAAATATCTCTTCCGAAAAGGTGAAATCTGTCTCCCCAAGGAATTACCGCACTGGTCATCAAAGCCGTTCCCATTGCAATTCCAGGGCCGACTAAGAATAAAAATTTATTAGGAGTGTTTGGAGAAAATTCTTCTTTGGCAAATAATTTTAAACCATCCGCAAGTGGTTGAAATAATCCAAAAGGGCCTGCTCTGTTTGGTCCAACTCTGTCTTGTAGAAAAGCAGCAACTTTTCTTTCTGCCCAAGTCGAATACATTGCCATTACCATTGTTATGGCAAACACAACAAGGATTACAACACTTTTTTCTATAACAAATGTACTATCCATTTTTGTTTGAATTTAATGGGTTACCGTCTATTTTTTCGTTGTAATCAATCTCAGACATACTTATTTTTTTTCGGTCTTCATCTCTTCCCAAAAGAATAGTTCTTTCAGTATCAATTTCAACAGACTCTAATTTTCCAAAGTGTTTATTTTGGTTGATAACCGAATCTTTTTCAAATTCTCTTGGTCCTTCAATTACCCAGTCGTTTACATCTTTGTGATCAAAACGACAACTGTTGCAAATGAATTCTTCAATTTCGTGGAATTCGTCTTTTCTGCCTGTAACTCTTTGTATTTCGTCACCAAACATCCAAACCGTAGTTTTTCCGGAGCAAGTTGGACAATCTCTGTGTGCATCATAAGGCTTGTTGAACCAAACTCTCGATTTGAATCGGAAAGTTTTGTCAGTCAAAGCTCCAACAGGACACACATCAATCATATTTCCTGAAAATTCATTGTCAATCGCGTGCGAAACACAAGTCGAAATATTCGAATGATCACCTCTGTCCATAACTCCGTGTACTCGGTTGTCTGTTATTTGGTCGGCAACCATCACACAACGGTAGCAAAGGATACAACGATTCATATGCAATTGAATATTTGGACCAATATTTTCTGGTTCAAATGTTCTTTTTTCTTCAATATAGCGGCTTTCAGATTTTCCGTGCTCGTAACTTAAATTCTGCAAATCACATTCTCCCGCTTGGTCACAAACTGGACAATCCAAAGGGTGATTAATCAACAAAAATTCAGTCACTGATTTTCTTGCTTCTTGCACTCTTGTTGAAGATTTGCTGGCAATTTCCATTCCGTCTTGGCAACCTGTTACGCATGATGCCATCAATTTTGGCATTGGTCTTGGGTCGGCTTCGCTACCTTTAGTTATGTCAACCAAACAACAACGACATTTTCCGCCGCTTCCTTTTAGTTTAGAATGGTAGCACATGGCTGGCGGAACTACTTCTCCTCCAATCATTCTGGCTGCTTGCAGGATGGTTGTTCCTGGTTCTACCTCAATCGCTTGACCGTCTATGGTTACTTTCATTGTAGTAAATTCTTGTCTTTATACTGTTAATTTAGAAACTAAATGCTTTACACTTTCAAAAGGTTCCGCAACAAAATGGTCTCTATTTTTTATTTTTTCTGGGAAACGAATATGGTATTCAAATTCATCTCTAAAGTGACGAATCGCCGCTGCCACTGGCCAAGCTGCCGCATCGCCCAAAGGACATATCGTGTTTCCTTCAATTTTGCTTTGAATGCTCAAAAGCAAATCGATGTCTTCTTCACGACCGTGACCGTTTTCAATTCTGTGCAATACTTTTTCCATCCATCCAGTTCCTTCACGGCAAGGCGAACATTGACCGCAAGATTCGTGGTGATAAAAACGAGAAAAATTCCAAGTATTTCGAACGATGCAAGAAGTGTCGTTATAAACGATAAATCCTCCTGAACCCAACATCGAACCCGTTGCAAAACCACCGTCGCTCAAACTTTCGTAAGTCATCAAGCGGTCTTCGTTATTGGCTGTTTTGTAAATTAAATTAGCTGGTAAAACAGGAACTGATGATCCGCCGGGAACGAAGGCTTTCAAAGGTCTGTCAGAACTCATTCCTCCCAAATATTCATCAGAATTCATAAATTCGTAAACACTCAATCCCAATTCAATTTCATAAACTCCTGGATTTTTGATATGCCCTGATGCAGAAATTAATTTGGTTCCTGTAGATCTTCCCAAACCTATTTTAGCATAATCAGCACCTGAATTATTTACAATCCAAGGCACAGCTGAAATAGTTTCGACATTGTTCACAACTGTTGGGTTTGCCCAAAGTCCTGAAACTGCTGGAAATGGTGGTTTGATACGAGGATTACCTCTTTTTCCTTCCAATGATTCGATTAAAGCGGTTTCTTCTCCACAAATGTAGGCTCCGGCTCCACAATGAACATATACTTCTAAGTCGTATCCGGTTCCTAATATGTTTTTTCCTAACCAACCTGCGGCTTTAGCTTCGTTGATGGCTTTTTCTAAAATTTTGTAAACCCACATATATTCGCCACGAATATAGATGTAAGATAGATTGGCACCCAAAGCAAAACTCGAAGTAATCATTCCTTCAATCAATAAATGAGGAATGTGTTCCATCAAATATCGGTCTTTGAAAGTTCCTGGCTCTGATTCGTCGGCATTACAAACTAAATGTCTTGGTTTTCCTGATTTTTTGTCAATAAAACTCCATTTCATTCCTGCTGGAAATCCCGCTCCACCACGACCGCGCAATCCAGAAGTTTTTACTTCTTCGACAACTTCGTCAGGTGTTAGTGTTTTTAAGGCTTTTTCCACAGAAGTATAACCACCGTTTTGGCGATACACTTCATAGGTTTTGATTCCCGGAATATTTACTTTGTCTAATAATATTTTTTGTGACATATTATTTATCGTGTAACGTAATTTTGTTATCTCTACAATCAGCAATAATCTGATCTACTTTTTCTTTGGTTAATTTTTCTTTATAAAAATCACCTAACTGCATCATCGGAGCATAACCACAAGCACCTAAACATTCTACTCCAGCAATAGTAAACATTCCGTCAGCTGTGGTTTCGCCCATTTTTATTCCCAGTTTTTCAGAAGTATAATCCATTAAATCTTCGGCACCGTTCAAACAACAAGGGGAAGTTCTGCAAAATTCGAACATATATTTCCCGATAGGTTTTTGGTTGAACATCGTGTAGAATGAAACAACTTCATAAACTTCGATAGGTTTAATTTGAAGTATTTCGGCCACTTTGTTCATTAATTCAAAACTCAACCAGTTGTCGTGAGCATCTTGAACTTCGTGCAAAATTGGCAATAAAGCTGATTTTTTCTTGCCTTCTGGGTAATGACTGATTAACTCATTGATGCGGTTCATCAATGGTTCAGTTATGTTTATTTCTTGTTTGTATTGTGTTCTTTCCATTTTTCTTTTAAATCTGAAATCTAAAATCGTTAATCAACAATCTGAAATCTTTAAGCGTCTAATTCTCCGGCAATAACATTTAAACTTGACAAAATGACAATCGCATCCGAAAGCATTGCGCCTTTTATCATTTCGGCATACGCTTGGTAATAAATAAAACAAGGTCTGCGAAAGTGCAGTCTGTAAGGGGTTCTGCTTCCATCGGTAACCAAATAAAAACCTACTTCTCCGTTTCCACCTTCTACTGAATGATATACTTCGGCAACTGGAACAGGAATTTCTCCCATTACAATTTTGAAATGGTAAATCAACGATTCCATATCGTGATACACATCTTCTTTTGGAGGCAAATAATATTCAGGAACATCAGCGTGAAATTCATTTCCTTCTGGCATTTTGTCTAATGCTTGACGAATAATGCTCAAACTTTCCCAAACTTCAGCATTACGAACACAAAAACGATCGTAAGTATCGCCTGATTTTCCAACAGGAACTATAAAATCAAAATCTTCATAAGAAGAATAAGGATGAGCCACGCGAACGTCATAATCAATACCGGCAGCGCGTAAATTTGGACCTGTAAATCCATAAGCCATTGCTTTTTCGGCTGAAATAGGACCTACATTTACCGTTCTGTCAATAAAAATTCTGTTTCTTTCGAACAAGTTTTCAAATTCTTTCCAAGCAACTGGGAAATCTTTCAAAAACACATCTAATTTACGGAAGGCTTCTGGAGACCAATCTCTTTCGAAACCGCCTAATCTTCCCATATTTGTTGTTAAACGAGCACCACAAATTTCTTCGTAGATTTCGTAAATTTTCTCTCTAAATTGAAAAACGTATAAGAAACCAGTGTAAGCTCCAGTATCAACACCAAGAATAGAATTACAAATCAGATGGTCTGAAATTCTAGCCAATTCCATCACAATAACTCTCAAATATTGGGCTCTTTTTGGAACTTCAATATTCAACAATTTTTCTACAGTCATCCACCAACCCATATTGTTTATAGGTGATGAACAATAATTCATTCGATCAGTAAGAGGGGTGATTTGGTAAAAAGGACGATTTTCGGCAATTTTCTCGAAAGCCCTGTGTATGTAACCAATAGTTGGTTCAGCTTCGAGAATTTTTTCTCCATCCATCAATAATACGTTTTGAAAAATACCGTGTGTAGCTGGATGTGTAGGGCCTAAATTCAGAATAGAAAGCTCGCTTCCGTCTTCATTATGGCGCTCTTTAATTATTTTAGCATATCGATGCTCGGGTGGTAATAATAGTTCTGACATTTATAATGTTGAATTATTTATTTTTGATTCTATTTCGTTTTTTAAATTTGGAATATGATTAATGACGATGCTCCAAATGTTTTCGTCAGAAATATTGTCATAAGCGTGAATAATTTGATTTCGTAATCCTATAATTCTTCGGGCATTCACTATAGAAAATTCAGGATTTTCCTTTAAAATTCTATTTACTGCTTCGCCAATAATTTCTAAATTTCTTTCAATTCCTCTTTTTAGTAAAATATTCTTCGAATAATTAGAGAAAGTCTTTTCTTCATTCAATAAAAATGAGTCAATTTCATCAATTGCTAATTTTATATCATATAAAAATTTTAAAATTTTCTCATCCATATATTAATTGTTTTTCTCTGTCAACAATTTTTCTAAAAATGGGATTTTTAATCGCTTGATTTTCTACTAAATCTACTGGTCTATTAAAAAGGCTTTCTACACTTTCTTTAAAGTCCATATAATTATCAAAATAATCTTTTAAATCAATGTTAGAAAATTGTATCAACATATCTATATCACTATTCTTGTTGAATTTTTCTGTTAGAATTGAACCAAACAAATGCAATTGCTTTACGTGATGTTGCACGCAAAGAGCATTTAATTTTTGTTGGTTGTCCTCTATTAATTTCATTGTTTCTATAACTATTTATTATCTTTTTGAGGCGTTCTTCCAAAGAAACGGTCATCTTTATCTGTTCTTCCTCCGTCTTCTAACGGAAATTCTTTTCGCATTGGAAAAGAAACCATTTCATCCATATTCAAAATTCGTTTTAACTGTGGATGACCAATGAAATTAATTCCGTAAAAATCATAAGTTTCTCTTTCCATCCAATTAGAACAAGGAAAGATATTGGAAACTGATTTTAATTCTGGTTTTTCACGATTAAGGAATGTCTTAACTTTTATGCGTTTATTTTCATACCAATTATGCATATGGTAAACTACAGCAAATTGTCTTTCGACTATGTTGTCAGGGTAATGAATGCCACATAAATCAGTCAAGAAATGAAAACGAAGTGTAGGGTCATTTTTTAAGAAAAGAATTACTGCAGTTATTTTGTCGGCAGTAACTTCTAACGAGAATATGTCTTTTTCTTGATTGAAATTAAAAACACTTTCACCAAAGGTTTCTACTAATTTATCTTGAATTTGTGTTGTTTCTAAAGTCATTTTCTTATTTGATATTATAAGATGCCAATAATTCCTGATATTCTGGAGAACTTCTTCTTCTTACTGATTCGTTTTTCACTAATTCTTGCAATTGCATTACGCCATCAACAATTTGTTCGGGTCTTGGAGGACAGCCAGGGACGTAAACGTCAACTGGAATTACTTTATCTATTCCTTGTAAAACAGAATAAGTGTCGAAAACCCCACCTGATGAAGCACAAGCACCAACAGCGATTACCCAACGTGGTTCAGCCATTTGTTCGTATACTTGGCGTAAAATTGGTCCCATTTTTTTTGAAATAGTTCCCATTACTAATAACATATCTGCTTGACGAGGAGAAAAACTCACACGTTCAGAGCCAAATCTGGCCAAATCATAATGCGAAGCCATAGTTGCCATAAATTCAATTCCGCAACAAGAAGTTGCAAAAGGCAATGGCCAAAGCGAATTGGCACGAGCTAATCCCACAACATCATTCAGTTTTGTAGCAAAGAAACCTTCGCCAACAACGCCTTCTGGAGGGGCAACCATTGTTATATTTGAATCACTCATTTTAATTTCAGATTTCAGATTTCAGATTTCAGATTCTTGTGAATCTTAAAAAGTGAAGTCAATTTTTAAAAAAAAATCAATATCTTAATTTGAGAAATTTATGTTCTAAATCTAAAATTCTAAATTTATGTTCTAAATCTAAAATCTAAAATCTAAAATCTAAAATTTCTTTATTCCCATTCCAATGCTTTCTTTTTGATGATGTAGAAAAATCCCACCAACAATAAAAGCATAAAAATTACCATTTTTACCATTCCTTCTATTCCTAATTCCTTAAAATTGATTGCCCAAGGATAAAGAAAAATTACCTCTACGTCAAATAAGACGAAAAGAATAGCAACTAAAAAATATTTTACCGAGAAAGGAATTCGGGCATTTCCTACAGATTCAATTCCACATTCGAAGTTTTGATCTTTTATTTTTGAGGATCTTTTAGGACCTAATTTTCCTGATATTATTATAATTCCTGCCACAAAAGCAACAACTAAAAGCAATTGCATTAATATTGGAAAAAAATCTAATTGACTTGATTGCATAATGATAATTTTGTTTTACTCTAAATAAGGCACAAAGATAGGTTTCAAGGATTTAAAACACAAGTTTAATGCAAAATTTAGTTTGTAGAAAAAGCAGAATTATTTCTTAATTATGAATTGAATTTTTTGAAGCAGATTTGCTTTGTGTTTTTTTATTTAAACGCAAAAAAGCGTTCCGAAATAAATCGAAACGCCTTAAACATTCGTAAGCAAAAATTTTACTTAGATAACTGCTACTTTCGCAGCAACTTTTCCTTTTCTTCCTTCTTCTTCTTCATAGCTAACTCTATCACCTTCACGAAGTTCTTCCGCGTTGATTCCTGAAGCATGAACAAAAATGTCTTTTCCTGTTTCTTCGTCTGTAATGAATCCGTAACCTTTTGATTCATTGAAAAATTTAACTGTACCTGTACGCATTGTAATTGTAATAATAATTTATAATGCAGCAAATGTAATATATAATATAATACGAAAGATATTTTATATTAAAATTTATTAAAATATATGAAATTCAACTATTTACAATGCATATTCATTAACAAAAGGCTATAAGTCCAATTTAATATGTAATTCATTCAATTGCAATTCATCAATTATTGATGGAGCATCAATCATAACGTCTCTTCCTGAGTTATTTTTTGGAAAGGCAATAAAATCACGAATGGTTTCTTGGCCTCCTAAAATGGATACTAATCTATCCAATCCAAAGGCTAAACCTCCGTGCGGTGGTGCTCCATATTGAAATGCGTTCATCAAGAATCCAAATTGATCTTCAGCTTGCTCTGGCGTAAATCCTAAATATTTAAACATCAATTGCTGTGTAGTTTTATCGTGAATACGGATAGAACCACCACCAATTTCGTTGCCATTCAAAACCATATCATAAGCATTAGCACGAACTTTTCCCGGATTGGTTTCTAATAAGTGCATATCTTCTGGTTTTGGCGAAGTAAATGGGTGATGCATCGCGTGATAACGTCCGGTTTCTTCTTCAAATTCCAATAATGGAAAATCAACAACCCAAAGCGGAGCGAATTCTGTAGATTTTCTTAACCCCAAACGATTGGCTAATTCCATTCTTAAAGCAGAAAGTTGCGTGCGAGTTTTGTCGGCTGGACCTGAAAGTACAAAAATCATATTGCCAGGTTTCGCCTCAGTGGCTTTTGCCCAATTTTTTAAATCTTCTTGGTCATAAAACTTGTCTACCGATGATTTGAAAGTGCCATCTTCGTTGCATTTTACATAAACCATTCCGCTGGCGCCAATTTGTGGACGTTTGATCCAATCAATCAAACCGTCAATTTCTTTACGTGTATATTCGCTTGCTCCTGGAGCAGCAATTCCTACGACTAATTCCGCCGAGTTGAAAACTGAAAAATCTTTATTTTGTGCTACTTCGTTTAATTCGCCAAATTCCATTCCGAAACGAATGTCTGGTTTGTCATTCCCGTAGGTTTTCATCGCATAATCGTAGGTAATTCTTGGGAATTTTTCTACTTCAATTCCTTTTATTTCTTTCAATAAATGACGTGTCAATCCTTCGAAAACATTCAAAATATCTTCTTGCTCAACAAAAGCCATTTCGCAATCGATTTGTGTGAATTCTGGTTGACGATCGGCACGTAAATCTTCGTCGCGAAAACATTTCACGATTTGAAAATACTTATCCATTCCGCCCACCATCAACAATTGTTTGAATGTTTGTGGCGATTGTGGTAAAGCATAAAATTGTCCTTCATTCATTCGAGAAGGAACAACAAAATCTCTCGCACCTTCTGGAGTTGACTTGATTAAATAAGGAGTTTCTACTTCGCAAAAATCTAAATCAGATAAATATTTACGCACTTCCATTGCTACTTTATGGCGAAAAAGAAGGTTGTTTTTTACTGGATTTCTACGAATGTCTAGATAACGATATTTCATTCTGATATCTTCTCCACCATCGGTTTCGTCTTCGATAGTGAAAGGAGGTGTTATTGAGGAATTTAGTATTTTAAGTTCTGTAACTAGAATTTCGATGTCGCCAGTTGACATATTGGCGTTTTTGGCTTCACGCTCAATAACAGTTCCTTTGGCTTGAATTACAAATTCACGTCCCAAGGTTTTTGCTAGTTCAAAAACGTTTTTATTGGAACGACTTTCGTCGAAAATTAATTGAGTAACTCCGTAACGGTCACGCAAATCGACCCAATTCATAAATCCTTTGTCTCTTGATTTTTGAACCCAACCGGCAAGTGTAACTTCGGTATTGATGTGTGAGGCGTTTAATTCGCCACAGTTATGACTTCTATACATAATCTAAATTTTAGAATGCAAAAGTAAAAACAAAAAACAACTTAATCTCTAAATCGGTAAAACTTCGTTTAAATTATTGTTAATCTTAATTAACCTTTAAAAAATTGAAGTAGATTTGGACAACAAAATTTTAAACTTAATTCTTATGAAAAAATTATTCTTAATTGCAATTGCTTTAATTATTAGCTTGAGTACTAACGCTCAAGAAAAAAAACAAATGACATTTCAGGCTGAAATTGCAAATAGATCAGGTGATTTTATTACTTTTTTTGATAGCAAAAACAAGGAAATAAAAAAAATACAAGTTAATAAAGAGGGCATTTTTAAAGACACAATGAATGTTGCAACGGGCAGATATGTTTTTTCTGACGGCAATGAATTTACCATTGTTTATCTAAAAAACGGCTTCGATTTAAAATTAAAAATGGATGCTAAAATGTTTGATGAATCTATTGTTTATACAGGAAAAGGAGCTGTCGAAAATAATTTCTTAGCCCAAAATTCTTTAATTGAAGAGCAAACTAATATGGAAACTTTGCTTGCCTCAACTGAAGCGGATTTTCTTGAAGGATTAAATAAGAAAAAAGCCGATGATTTGAAACGTTTAGAGAACAAAAAATTAGATCCTGTTTTTGTAAATCTTCAAAAGAAAAATATTGATGATAATTACAATAATATCGTGAAATATTACAAACAAAATTATCAAGCAAATTTAGCTAAAAGCAAAATGAATAACACGATGTCGCCATTATTTGATTATGAAAATCAGAAAGGAGGCAGTACAAAACTCGAAGATTTAAAAGGGAAATATGTTTATATTGATGTTTGGGCAACTTGGTGTGGTCCTTGTCGTGCTGAAATTCCTGCATTGAAAAAAGTTGAAGAAAAATACCAAGGTAAAAACATAGAGTTTGTGAGCATTTCTGTTGACGTTGCAAAAGACCACGATAAATGGAAAACGTTTGTTAGCGAAAAACAATTAGGAGGCATACAATTATTTGCCGACAAAGATTGGAATTCCGACTTTATGAAAAGCTATGGAGTAACAAGCATTCCTAGATTTATTTTGATTGATCCTAGCGGAAAAGTTTTGAAATCTGATGCAGCAAGACCCTCGGATCCTGAGCTGCAAAAAGTATTAGATTCACTTGTGAATTAGTTGTAAGACAAATAGGGGCAAAGGTTATTATTGCTTTATTTTTTGATTGAAATAGTGAATTTCTTTGTCAAATATTTTTTTTGTAAAAATAAATTTTATAAATTTACTACATACAAAGACGCTCCAATTTACAGAAATTAGAGAACTGATTTAGAAAATAAATGGCTCTTTCTGTGTGTTAAATCAATACTGTTGCGTCTATAAAAAAATCGGCTGTCGTAAATTTTTGCAACAGCCGATTTTGATTTTATTACAACAAGAAATCTTCATAAGTATCTGGCGTAACTATTTTTGAGGTTACATTGTCATAGTTTGTCGAAAATGTTGCTGGAATTTTACATTTGGCTTTTACATTCCATTTAATTTCACAAGCCAAAATTTGGTCTGCGTTTTTTTCAATATAATCTATTTCCTGTTGTTGTGTTGTTCTCCAAAAAAAGGATTCTGCTTTATGTTGCTTTATATTCAAGTGTTTGATGCGTTCACTTATGATATAGTTTTCCCATAAACTGCCAATATCAGTTCTTTGAGCCAAAGGATTGAAATTTCCCGTAACCGCATTGATAATTCCATTGTCATAAAAATAGATTTTTTTGCCTTTTTTAATCTCATTTCGCACATTGCTCGATAAAGCCGGAAGCTTAAAAATCACAAATGCTTTTTCGAGAAGATCGATATATTTTTCAACGGTTTTGTTGTCTATTTGAATGAGTTTGCTCAATTCACTATAATTGACCTCGCTGCCCACTTGAAGTGCCAATGCTTTGACAATTTTTTGAAGCAAAACTGGCTTTGAAATTTGCTCCAGCAGAAACAAATCTTTATACAAATAACTGTTGGCAATCAATTTTATGTGTTCTTTGGCATCTATTTGATTGGTAATTATTTCTGGATAATTGCCAAAGATAAGGCGTTGTTCTAAAGCTCTTTTTTCTTCCAATAAACCATTGTGAGCCACCATTTCGCCAAATGCAATTGGGAATAAATACATTTCATATTTTCTTCCTGTCAATGGTTCGTTCAATTTGTTAGCCAGTTCAAAACTTGAAGAGCCAGTTGCAATAACTTGCACAGATTTAATCTGATCCACAATGATTTTGAGAACAATCCCAATGTTTGCAATGCGTTGCGCTTCGTCAATGACGAGAATTTCGTTATCGCCAATGATGTTTTTTAGTTTACTAACGTTTGGATTTTCAAATAAAACCAGCACATCCGATTCGTCTCCGTTCAGGAAAAGTGTTTTTTTGTTTAGGTCGGCGATTAAATTCTGGACAAAAGTAGTTTTCCCCACTTGTCTTGGGCCAAAAACCAGCAGTGCTTTTCCTTTGAATAACCGTGCTTTAGCGTAGGCAGTTTGTTCTCTTCGTATCATACAAAGTTGTATTTATGAGAACACAAAAGTAATTTAATTTTGGCAAAATCCAAAATTATTATGGTTTTTTTGGATTTGATTCCAAAATTATTATGGTTTTTTTGGATTTGATTCCAAAATGATTATGTTTTTTTGTTGTTTGCTCTCGATTGTGGGTACGGAAAGGATTTCTGAGCTAGCGTTTATGAAGAGATTTATTTGAATTTGAGAGGTTTTGATCTTAATTTCCATTACTGAAACTATATTCATCGCCACCGTCTTTCGTGCAAGGAATGAAAAAAGTTTTAGGTAAGCCGTTAGCAAGATTAATAAATCTTGTTTTTCTAAGATTGCAGTCTTCTGAATTTTCTAAATAAAGTAATTTATTTTCTTGTAAAGTATCGGGTAAACTTTCTGGCATACCAACATAATATTCTCCAACATATCTATTTTTCATATCGTAGATTTTAATTTTACTAGTACCGTGACACATATCATTACTAGTGCTGAAAACAAAAAAAGAAGTCAAAACCTTATATAGTTTTCTTTGATTGGTGCGAACGACTCCTAAGTATTTAATTCTAGTTTTATTACAACCTTTTTTACCTGTTAAATCATATAAGTATGCTTTTCCAATAATATTTTCTTTCAAAGCGAGTTGCTCTAATTTTTGAAGTTTGATATATTCGGAAGATGCTTTATCAATAATGGTAAATGAACTTAGGATTAATAAGCACATAATCAATAATATTATTTTACGATTCATTTTCATAAACGTGAGTATACTCATAGATTTTAAAGTCGCCATTCTTTCCCTCAAATATAACCATTCCCTTCCTACAAAAACAAAAAACCACCCAAAATCAAATTTCAGGTGGTTTGTTTGCAATTTTTAGAATAGTCTCTTTTTTAGAGTGTAATTCTAATTTTTTTTAATGTTTGTGTTTTGGGTTAAAACCGTCCACTAATTTTTGGTGTTTGTATTCGGAGGTCATCAATTTGGCATAATCTATTTTTTTGTCTTTGCCTAAACGTACTCTGATGCTGTCAAAAATAGCATACACCACAGGCACTACAATCAAGGTAAGAAAAAGAGAAGACATCAGACCTCCGATAACTACCCAAGCTAATCCATTGTTCATTTCGGCTGCAGCTCCTTTGGCTAAAGCGATAGGAATCATACCAATAACCATCGCAATTGTCGTCATCAAAATAGGGCGAAGACGAGCGTGGTTTGCTTGAACTAGCGCATCGTATGTGCTTTCTCCTGCTTCTTTCCTGTGGTTGGCAAAGTCAACCAGCAAAATAGCATTCTTACACACTAAACCAATTAACATAATAATACCCAAGATGGTAAAAATATTTAATGAGTTGTTTGTCAAAGCCAAGGCTAACAAGGCTCCAATGAATGATAATGGAATAGAAAACAATACTATAAACGGCGTCACAAAGTCATCATACAAAGCTACCATTACAAGATAAACCAAGATAATTGCTGCCAATAATGCAATTCCTAAAGTACCAAAACCTTCAGTTTGGTTTTCCATATCACCACCCCAAACATAATTTACACCAGCCGGTCTATCTATTTTTGAGAAAACAGCTTCCCAATCGCTTGCCACAGTTCCTGACGGACGACCTACAGTTTGTGCTTCTATCGATACAGCGGTACTTTTGTCTCTTCGCTCTAACATACTTGGACCAGAACTTTCGATAACATCGGCAAATTGTGATAATTTAATTTGTTGACCAACATTGTTTATGAAAATTAAATCGTTTACATCTTTAGCATTCGATCGATCGTATTCGTTGAAACGGATGTTAATGTCGTATTCGTATTCTCCTGCACGGAATTTACCATCAGTATTTCCGCTGAAAGCAGTTTGCATTGTTACCCCTACGGTTTGTAGTGTCAATCCTAAAGCGGCCATTTTATCACGGTTGACCACGACTTTAATCTCTGGATTTCCTGCTTCGGAAGTTAGTTTAACTTCTGATGATCCTGGTGTTTTTTTCAAATCAGCTGCCGCTTTGGTTGCAAAAGACATTACATCTTCAAAATTGGGTCCTGTAACGGTTAATTTAATTGGGGCTTGGTCAGCACCCAATAATCCCATTGGAACGGTTTTTACTTTGGCCCCAACCAAAACTTTTTCTAATTGGCGTTTCATTTTTGCAGCAAAAATAAAAGAGTTGTCCTCTCGTTTCGATTTATCGACCAACAAAACATCTATTTCCGATTTGTATGCTGTGGATTGTGTTGCACCTAATCCTTCGCTGGTTTGCCCAACGGTGGTAATCAAATCGACAACATTTTTATCGCTTCGTAAGTATTCTTCAGCTTTTTGAGTCATAAAATTAGTTTGCTCTATCGAAGCATCTTTGGGCATTTCGATTTGTACCAAGAATTCTCCTTTATCTGTTTTAGCAAAGAACTCTCCACCTATAAAGCCACCACCAACTAATCCCATTGTTGAGGCTAAGAAAAGTACAAGCACTATGGCTAAAGTACTTTTTTTATGTTCTAAAGACCATTTTAAAATATCGGTTATTCTGTGAGTGAAGATGTCTAAATAAGATTCGAAGCCTAAAATAACTCTACCGAAAAAGGTCTTTTTGGTGATGTGTTCTAATTTCCCATAACGAGAGAATAACCAAGGAACAATGGTGAATGAAGCCAATAGAGAGAACAAGGTAGCGATAATCACCGTTACACAGAATTGCGTGATAATATTAGAAACAAGTCCAGTACTCATTGCGATTGGAAGGAATACTACGATGATAACCAAAGTAATTGCCATTACGGTAAAACCAATTTCGGCGGCACCATCATAAGCAGCGCGCACTTTGTTTTTACCCATTTCCATATGTCGGTGAATATTTTCTAGTACTACAATTGCATCATCTACGAGGATTCCTACTACTAATGAAAGTCCTAATAAACTCATTAAGTTTAGTGTGTAACCCATTAAATAAATTCCGATGAAAGTAGCTATAAGTGAAGCTGGAATCGAAACCATTACAATAACCGCATTACGAATACTGTGTAGGAAGAACAACATTACAAAGGCAACCAAGATAATAGCGATAAATAAATCGTGCATAACCGAATCGGCAGCTGTCAAGGTAAATTCACTACTATCGTTGGCTACTGCTAATTTCAAGTTCGATTTGGCATAATCTTTCTCTACTTGTGCAATGGCAATTTTTACTTTTGCACTTACTGCAACCGCATTAGCATCTGATTGTTTGATAACTTGAAGAATGATGGAGCTTTTTTGATTTACTCTCGCAATTTTCTCTACATCTTTTTGTGCATCTTGAACATCAGCAATGTCACCTAAACGAATTTGAACACCATTATTGGAAGAAATAACCAAATTGCGCATTTCTTCTACCGATTTGTATTTTCCAGACAAACGAATTTGAGTTTTGTTTTCTCTAGTCTTAATATTTCCTGTTGGAAAATCAAGATTAGAACCTAAAATGGCTTGTTGAACCTGAGGAACAGAAAGCAAGTATCCTTGTAGTTTTTTTGAATCTAAACTTACCTTGATTTCTCTTTCTTGACCACCCACAAGGTTTACTTGTGCAACACCGGGAACACGTGATAATATAGGCTGGATTTTTTTGTCTAATAAATCATAGAAGGCAACTTCATCCATTTTTCCAGTAGCTCCAATTGTCATAATTGGCAAGTCGCTTAGCGAGAATTTGCTCAAGGATGGCGGATCGACATCTTCAGGCAGATCTTTTAATACCGCATTTATTTTTCGTTGAGCATCATTCAAGGCGTAATCGGCATCTGCTTCAGTCGTTAAGGTAATCATTACAACCGAAAGACTTTCGTAGGATTTTGATTCAATTTTCTTGATGTTTTCCATTGTGGAAATAGCATCTTCGATTTTTTTGGTTACTGTATTTTCAACCTCTCCTGGCGAAGCTCCTGGATATACGGTTGAAACTGTAACTACATTTACTTCAAATTTTGGAATTAATTCGTAGCTCAGTTGTTTGTAACTGAACAGACCACCCAATAGTAAAATTGTAAATAATACTATAACTATTGATGGTCGTTTTATGGATATATCGACTATTTTCATTTGTTGTCTTTAAGGGAATTATTTAACGATATTTATTTTGGTCTTCTCGCTCAAATTGATTTGTCCGCTTGTAACGACTATATCGCCATCATTTAAGCCGTCTAGAATTTCTACTTTATCACCCAAGATTCTTCCAGAAACAATTTTTTTCAAAGTAGCTACATTGTTGTTTACCACAAATACTTGGTTGCTACTCACACTACCCACGAAAGCCGTTCTTGGTATTGTTTTAACTTCTGCTTGTTTTGCAGCATTGGCTCCAAAAGTGGCTGTTCCATACATTCCTGCTTTGATGTCATTATTGGGATTGTTGTCCACTTCAATTTCTATCGGAAAATTTAATGTTTGATCTGCTTTAGACGCAATAAATGTAATTTTACCTGTCAATTATTTATCTGGAAATACGCTTGCTGAAATAATTACAATGTTTCCTAATTTTAGACTATCTACTTTA
>NZ_JAQTPQ010000376.1 GCF_028712645.1 Flavobacterium sp.
TATTTTGACTTCTTGTAATCAAAAGAAATATAGTTTTGCAATAGTTAAATATCAGAAAACCCATGATTTCGGAGAAATTACTTTAAAAGATACTGTTAATTATATTTTTAAAATTAAAAATATTTCAAAGGTAGATTTTAAAATAAGGCAAATTGGAACTGGTTGTGGCTGTACCGCTGCAATAATAAAAGATTCTATAATTTCTGAAAATGAAACTACCGAAATACACATAAAGTATATTCCCAAAAAACAAGATAAGGGAATAGGTTTGATAAAAAATTCAATTGTAATTGATGGAAATACAAACCCTCCTTTTACCACCTTTTATTTAACAGGAAAAGTAAATTAAGAGGGTTCATTTTATATTAGAAGAAGGCATCATTTTTTGGAAGCCTTTTTTTATGACCTTCTTTTACAGCAACAATGTCAATAATAAAATCACGCAATTCCTGGGCAACTTGAGGAAGTTGAGCTTCGTCGAGTTGGCGTAAATCAGTTGGATTGTTGATGTGTTGAAGTAAATTCATGTCCATAAAGCAAATGTACGAATTGAATTCTTATTTTTGTAACTATGGAAAACCCTTTCACCGACGAATATTTTATGAAAAAGGCTTTGCAGGAAGCTGAAATAGCTTTTGAAAAAGACGAAATTCCTGTTGGTGCTATTATTGTCATTGATAATAAAGTCATTGCCCGAGGTCATAATTTAACCGAAATGCTCAATGATGTTACTGCTCATGCCGAAATGCAGGCAATAACTGCGGCTGCTAATTTTCTTGGCGGAAAATATTTAACAGGTTGCACACTTTATGTCACGTTGGAACCTTGCCAAATGTGCGCCGGTGCTTTGTATTGGAGTCAGATTTCGAAAATTGTTTTTGGAGCCAGTGACGAAAATCGTGGTTTCGAGAAAATGAATACACAATTACATCCAAAAACTACTGTAGTTCGTGGAGTTTTGGCTAATGAAGCTGCTGATTTGATGAAGCGGTTTTTTGTAAAAAAAAGAAAATGATTCCTAATTGATTTTCGTTTCTCAATTAGTCTTACATTTACTTTAAGAATAAATTTATTGAATAAACTTTAAATTAAAATTTAATGGATAGTAAAATCAAATCATCAATTATTTTTGGAATTGCAATTGTTGTTACAGCCTTTATTTTGGGGCAATCTTTCAAAAAAAGAAATGAAAATTTAGATTCTATTTCGGTAATCGGATTGGGTACAAAAGATTTTGTTTCGGATGAAATTTTGTGGTCTGGAAGTTTTACCGCCAATAGTATGGATATTAAAACTGCTTACGGCAAAATTATTTCTGACCAAAAAATAGTTTCCAATTTCTTTATCAGTAAAGGGTTTAAGCCGAACGAGTTTTCGTTTGGAGCAGTAAATTTCCAGAAAAAGTTTAGAGAAATTAGAACGCTAACTGCTGAAAATGGCTATGTAAATTCCGAAGAAGTTTTTAATGGTTATGAAGCTACTCAAAGCATCTCCTTTTCTGCTAAAAAGAATCCTCAACTAATGAAACGTATTGAAGAAGTTTCAAGCAAAACTTCGGAATTGATAAATTCAGGGATTGAGCTTACATCCAATTCTATCCAATATACCTATTCTAATTTACCTAGTTTGAAACAAAGTTTGATAGAAAATGCTACTCGAGATGCTAACGAACGAGCCAATAAAATTGTAAATACAGGCAACGGAAAATTGGGCAAATTAAAAGGAGCCAATATGGGAGTTTTTCAAATTACGGGTCAGGGTTCAACGGAAGAAGATAGTTATGGAGGAAATAACGACACTTTTAGCAAGAACAAAACGGCTAGAATCACAGTGAGATTAGAATATAATTTGGACTAGGGAAAATTTTTAAAGGGTTTAAAAAAAAGCCACAAAAAAACCGCCAATCTTACGAGAGGCGGTTTTTGTTTTATTCTTTAATAGCACTTCCTTTTTTGTCATAGAAGTGATATTCTAAATACGTGTAAGCGTCACGCGGTATGATTTTTACCCATTTTTTATGTTCAAAAAACCATTTTGAACGTAATGATGGAAAACCTTTGGTAAGGTATGCTGCCACAAAAGGGTGTACGTTGAGCACAACTTCTTTATGGCTTTTTAATATTCTTTCTAGATCGAAAGCAATTTTATCGATAATTTGAATTGGTGCTTCAATTTCGCCTAAAACATTGTTTGGATCTTCTTCTCTAGTTTTAATATTTCTTTCTGGTCTTACTCTTTGTCTTGTAATTTGGACTAATCCAAATTTACTTGGTGGTAAGATTTTGTGTTTGGCTTTATCATCGTCCATTTCTTCCCTCAAGAAGTCGAACAAGACTTTGCGATTTTCTGGATTTGACATATCAATAAAATCAACTACAATTATTCCGCCCATATCGCGAAGACGTAATTGTCTTGCTATTTCGGCAGCTGCAATCATATTAACTTCCATGGCAGTATCTTCCTGATTGGATGCTTTATTGGAACGATTTCCGCTATTGACGTCAATGACGTGTAAGGCTTCGGTGTGTTCGATAATAAGATAAGCACCTTTACTCATGGAAACTGTTTTTCCAAATGAAGTTTTGATTTGTCTCTCTATATTGTATTTCTCAAAAATCGGTGTGTCTTTGGATTGATAAAAC